>CAZYFB010000021.1:0-16531 GCA_964646655.1 uncultured bacterium | reverse complement strand
AAAACCTACTGACCATCCTGCTATGCGTCCTGTGGAAGCAGCTGTTACTGCTACACAAAAAGCAATTAATTGTGCCGTAAAATATAATAAAAGATTACATGTATTACACTTAAGTACAGCTGAAGAGGTTGAGATTTTAAGAAAATACAAACATACAGGTCTAATCACTGCTGAAACTACACCTCAACATCTATTGCTTCAAGCACCTGATATATATGAAGAAATAGGAACATTTGGACAGATGAATCCACCTATTAGAGAAAAATATCACAGCGAGGGCCTATGGGAAGGTCTATTAGATGGGACAATTAATTGTATTGCAACTGATCACGCTCCCCATACAATAGAAGAAAAAAACTTACCTTTTGATCAAGCTCCTGCTGGAATGCCTGGAGTTGAAACTTCACTGCCTTTAATGTTAAATCATAGCCAAACATCAGATATTGATATCAAAGATATTGTCAAATGGATGTGTGAAAATCCTGCAAAACTTTATAAAATTAAAAATAAAGGCTTCTTAAAAGAAGGCTTTGATGCTGATATTACCATTGTAGATATGAATAAAGAAAAAATTGTTGATGGTAAAAATATGCAGTCTAAATGTGGGTGGAGTGCATTTGATGGTAAAGTGCTTAAAGGCTGGCCAGTGATCACAATAGTCAATGGAAATATTGTATTTGAAAACGAACAAATCAACGATGAAATTAAAGGTAAGAAAGTACTTTTTGATGAATAAAAAAATTTCAAGAAAAAAATTCATTAAAGATGTATCAATTTTTACATTTGGAATGTTTGCTTTTTCAAATATGTTACTTGCTGCTGAAAAAGGGCTGTCAAAAGTCTTAAATATTATACCTATTCAAAATGACCCAAAAGGAATCCTGAATTTACTTAAAGGATTTAAATACAAAATTATTTCTAAAAAAGGACAATCTATGTCAGATGGGCTTACTGTTCCAGATCATGCTGATGGAATGGCTTCTTTCAAGGGTAAAAATGGGAAAATTATTTTAGTAAGAAATCATGAAATTGGTCATTTTAAAACTTTAGAAAAATTGTTAGATAAAAATCCAATGCAAAAAAACAAAAAATTCATAAAAAAACATTCAAGCCATATGTATGATGTAGGTTCAGATTATAATCCTTGTGGTGGTGGAACAACTACTATAATATATAATCCAAAAACTCAAAAAGTTGAAACAGAATATTTAAGTTTAGCTGGCACTTTAGTTAATTGTGGTGGTGGTGTAACTCCGTGGAATACTTGGATTTCTTGTGAAGAAACAGTTGAAACAAAAAGTAAAAATTTAACTAAGAATCATGGATATAATTTTGAAGTAATACCAAGTGAAACTATTAAGCTAAATAAAGCTATTCCATTAAAAGATATGGGTAGATTTAGACATGAAGCAATTGCAATTGACCCCGTTACTAGTATTGCATACCAAACTGAAGATAGAGATGATGGGCTTATTTATAAGTTTATTCCAAACGTTAAAAAACAATATGTTAAGGGCGGAAAACTGCAAGCACTTATGTTGATAAATACAGTTAGTAATGATACACGAAATTGGGAAAAAGTTAATTTCAAAAAAAATGTAAAATATAACATTGGTTGGCTTGACCTTGATGAAATTGATAATCCTAAAGATGATTTAAGATACAGGGCAGCTAAAAAAGGTGCTGCTATTTTTGCTAGGCCTGAAGGCATGTGGTATGATAATAATTATATATATTTTACTTGTACAACCGGTGGAATAAAAAAAATTGGACAAGTTTGGAAAATAAATGTAGCTGATCAAACTATGGAAATGATATTTGAATCATATAGTAGTGCTGTAATGAAAAAATGTGATAATATGACCATTGCTCCATGGGGTGATGTAATCATTTGTGAAGATGGAAAAGGCAAGGACAGATTAATTGGATTAAAGCAAGATGGATCAACTTATGTTATTGCAGAAAACTTTTTAAATAATGCAGAGTTTGCTGGTGTAAATTTTGCACCTGATGGTAAAACATTATTTGTAAATATTTATAGTCCAACGATGACTATAGCAATCACAGGACCTTGGGAGGAGTTAGTATAATGAAAAATTATTTCTTATTAATTTTATGTTTATTTTTTTATGGTTGTGAATCAAACATATCAAGTGAAGTTAAATTACCAAATGACATTAGATGGGTCACAAATTCAAATGAATATAAAATACTCTGCGAACAAATCTATAAAAATGCATGGGATAACTTATCACAAGAATTAAAAAACGCATCTGATCAATCAGCAATTATTATGGATTTAGACGAAACTGTATTAGACAATTCAGATTATCAAGTTGGCCTGACAGAAAAAAATGAGTCATATAATCCTGAAAGTTGGTCAGTATGGGTTAATCTTGAAAAAGCCAAATTAGTCCCAGGGGCTAAAGCATTTATTGATAGTGTTAGAACAACTAAAACTAAACTTATTTTCTTAAGTAATAGAATGGCTAAAAATGAATTGCCTACAAAAAATAATATGATAGAATTAGGCATATATGAAGACGATGATATATTTTTACTTAGAATTGATAAGCCTGATAGGAAGCATGTTAGAAGAGCTGAAGTATTAAACGGTACAGGTAGATTAGAAAAAAATGGCCCAATGAAAGTCTTAGGATATTTTGGTGATGCTAGGCATGATTTTCCAGATCCAGATGATTATTATATTTTTGGTCATAATATGTATATGTTCCCAAATCCAATGTATGGAAAATGGTAATTATAGTTTGAATTTTTAAATTCTTTATTTAGCTTTAATCACATTTTTTGTTAGGAATTTGGTGAGAATCCAAAACTGTCGCGCAACTGTATTTCTAATTTCTTAGATAAGTCAGATACTAACTATATGGTATATTTCGCGGTTGAATATATTATATCATAATCGAACCGAAAAAAGGAAATAAATGAAAAAGTTATATCTATTGATTATAGCGTCTATGTTTTTATATACCTGTGAAAATAATAATGAAAACATTGAAGGCTGTATTGATCTTAATGCTTGTAATTTTAATGAGGAAGCAAATGTTGATGATGGCAGTTGTCAATTTGCAGAAGAAAATTTTGACTGTGAAGGCAATTGTCTAAATGATGTCGATGCTGACGGAATTTGTGATGAAAATGAAAATACATCTTGGGTGTTTGTTGCAAATGAAGGTAACTATGGGGCCTCTAATGGTACTGTATCAATGATTGATGACCAAGGCAATATGTATGAAACTGAAGCGCTTGGCGATGTAGTCCAAGCTGTAGAAGTTCATGAAAACAAATTAATTGTACTTGTTAATAATAGTCATATGATGAAAATTTTTGATATAACTGATGAAGGTTTAAGTATGCCAGGTATAGAAGTTTCAACTGAAAATTCTAGTCCAAGAGAGATGGTGGTTGTTAATAATAAAGTATATTTCACAAACTGGAATTCACAGGATGTTAAGATTTTTAATTTATTCAATTATACATTTGAAACATCAATTTCAATAGATGGTCTACCTGAAGATATTGAATATGATGGTGAATATTTATGGGTTACAGTTCCACATAGTGATTTTTACTTTAGTACTGGAAATATGGTTTACAAAATTGATATAGCCACAAATGCTATTGTTGAAAGTATAGAAGTTGGATCTGGGCCACAACAAATTGCATTTGATAATGGCGAAGTATTTATTTCACGTACTTTTTATGATGATAGCTTCAATACATTTCATGGAGCAACAAAAATAGGTGATGAAACCACTATTTTAAATTACGGAGCAGGTACTGCATGTGGAGGTTCTATATTAAAACATCAGAATTCAGTTTTTAGATCATTTGAAGGAGGAATATCTCCAATCAATGAAGATTTAACACTAGATTCTGATAATAAAATTGGTGACTATGATCAAAGTTTAGTATATCACGTTGAAGAAATAAATGGTAACATATGGTTTGGCTTAACTAACTATTCTGATTATAATCAAATTAAAGTAATTGATTCTAATGGTCAAGAAGTTGAATCCTATAATGCTGGTTTATTACCAGGTGATTTTACATTTTGGCAAAAATAATATAAAGTAAATTTCTATTGTTTTTTAAAAACTCCTATCAGTTTTTTGATAGGGGTTTTTTATTTTTAGTTCTAAATTTTTAGATTAAAAAAATAAATTTTGGATATAAATTATAATATGATTAATAGCTTTATAAATGAGATAACATATTTATTTATTGAAATCTCACCTTATTTAATACTGGGATTTTTAGTTTCTGGCTTTCTGTTTATTTTTACTTCCAAAGAAATGGTAGCAAATAATTTAGGAAAGCCAGGCTTTGTCTCTGTTTCAAAAGCATCACTTTTTGGAGTACCAATGCCCTTATGTTCATGCGGAGTTATTCCTGTGGCTACGTCAATGCATAAAAGGGGCGCATCAAAAGGAGCTACCTTATCTTTTTTGATTTCAACTCCACAAACTGGAATAGATAGTATCCTACTAACTTTAAATCAGATGGGTCTTCAGTTTGCAATTATTAGGCCTATTGTTGCACTTTTAACAGGAATAATAGGTGGCTTACTTGGAGAGAAGCTGACTCAAAATGAAGCAAATGAAGTGATAAAACAAAATCAAACTGATACAAAAAAAACTTATGTTGATGGAATCAAATATGCTTTTATCACCTTACCTGCTGACATTATTAAACCTCTTTTAAAAGGAATTATAATATCTGGTTTAATTGCAATACTAATTCCAAATGATTTTTTTGCAAGTTATAATTTTACAGGGTTATCAGCAATGGTATTAGTTGCTGTTGCTTCAGTACCTATTTATGTTTGTGCTACAGCATCTGTTCCAGTTGCAATGTCCTTAATGGCTAAAGGTCTTGAACCAGGAGCAGCGTTTGTTTTTTTAATGGCAGGTCCTGCAACAAATGCTGCAACTATTTCTGTCATATTAAACTCATTAGGTAAAAAAATAGTTATTAGTTATGTGAGTGTAATTTTTGTTAGCAGTATTTTATTTGGTTCATTGATAAATATTTTTTTAGATCCTAACACCATCCCAATGAATATGGATCATCACCATCATAATCATAATTCATTATGGAATATATTTTCAGATTTATCTGTTTATACAATGTTGATAATAATATTTTATTATTTATTTAGTAAAATTAAAAGGAGATCTAATGCTATGGATAATCTAAATAATGATAATGCATATTTAATTACAGGCATGACCTGTAACCACTGTAAACAAACAGCAACAGAAGCTATTGAAAATTGCACTGG
The DNA here is from genome assembly GCA_964646655.1 of uncultured bacterium. Classification (GTDB taxonomy): domain Bacteria; phylum Fidelibacterota; class Marinisomatia; order SCGC-AAA003-L08; family D37C17; genus TMED6. Next base: position 11,226 of record CAZYFB010000021.1, on the reverse strand, counting down.
AGTTGAGAAAGTTGAAATTGATTTAGATTCAGGGAAAGCTTATATCCAAGGAAGTGATATCAATGATGATGAAATAATTACTTCAATCAAAAGTGTTGGTTTTTCTATCAAAAAACACGCATAAAATTCTTTTCTATATCCTAAAAATTTCATATTTTCTCTCGATACCTTAATGACGTATTAATTAATTTACTCGTGCATCCCTTACACATTTAAGCAAATTAATACTATTATACTTTAACAACAGGAGGAAACATGTTAAATAGAATGTTAATTTTAATTTCTTTAATTACATTAGGATTTTCGTCAAATTTATTTATTTCTGAAGCTGCAGAAGGCACAAGTAATAATAAATATCTCGAATTCTATAATGCAGGCGATCAACCAGTTAACTTATCAAGCTATGCATTTCCTAATGCTAGTAATGGTTCAGATGGTAACTTTGAATACTGGAACGCTTTTAGTGAAAATGCAATAGTTGAACCTGGTGATGTGTATGTTGTATGTCATGGATCTGCAGATGAATTAATTCAAGCAGAATGTGATGAAACATTTACTTACCTAAGTAATGGTGATGATGGTTTTTGCTTGGTGGAAGGAACAGAAGATGATTATGAAATATTAGATTGTGTTGGTGATTGGAACGATGATCCAGGAAATGGTTGGACTGTCTGTGGAGTGTCTGATGGCACCAAAGAGCATACTATTGTTAGAAAATCATCTGTAATGAATGGTAATGCTGGTGATTGGTCTTTTTCAGCTGGTTCTGATTCAGATGACTGTGAATGGATAGTACTTGATCAAAATGATTGGACATATTTAGGTTTTCATAATATTGATTCTATGTCAAATGAATATGTAGTAGAAGCTGGAGGCTTTTATTATGAACCTGAAGTTTTAACAATTGAAATAGGTGATATAGTAACATGGGATAATGTTGCAGGATTTCATGATGTAGTTGCATATGATGGATCCTTTGATTTACCTGCTTGTTCAGCACCTTGTATTATTGGTAGTGTTACGTTTGATACGCCTGGTACTTATGAATATTATTGTAGTGTTGGAAATCATGAGCAACAAGGTATGGTTGGTACTATTATAGTAAATGATGTTATAGTGCTTGATTGTGAAGATGAATCTGCATGCAATTTTATGGAGCCTGGACCATGTGTTTATCCTGAAGAAAATTTTGACTGTGATGGGAACTGTATAGTAGATACTGACTGTAATGGTGAATGTGGTGGAGATGCAGTTGTTGACGAATGTGGTGAATGTGGTGGTAATGGTAGTTCATGTGCAGAGATTGCAAACCTATTTTACTCAGAATGGGCAGAAGGTTCAAGTTATAATAAATATTTAGAAATATATAATGCAAGTGAGGCAACAGTAAGCCTTGGTGCATATGCGATGGGAACAGTTGGTAATGATCCAGATATTCCTGGTGAATATGAATATTGGAACCCTTTTACAGAGGGGGCAAGTATAGCTCCAGGTGATGTCTATGTAGTTTGCCATGGTTCAGCTGATGCAGCTATTTTAGAGGAATGTGATCAAGAATTCACATTTTTAAGTAATGGTGATGATGGAAACTGTTTAGTCTTTGGAGATGAAACTAATTATACAATACTTGATTGTATAGGAGATTGGGACGCAGATCCAGGAACAGGCTGGGATGTCGCTGGTATTACAGCTGCGACAGCAAATCATACTATTGTTAGAAAGTCAGGAGTAACTAGTGGTGCTGGTTATGATTGGTTTTTATCTGCTGGAACCACTACTGATGATTCAGAATGGGTTGTATACGAGCAAAATGATTGGACAAATTTAGGTTTCCATACAGTTGGAGGGGATCCAATTGTATGTGAAGATGAAACAGCATGTAACTTTGGTGAGGAAGGCTCATGTGAATATGCTGAAGAGAACTATGACTGTGATGGGAATTGTACTGCAGAAATAGATGAATGTGGTGAATGTGGAGGTGATGGTAGTTCGTGTGCTCCATCAGCAAACCTATTTTTCTCTGAAGCAGCTGAAGGATCAAGCAATAATAAATATTTAGAAATATTTAATGCTGATGATGTAACAGTTGATTTAAGTGCGTATTCTTTATCAAGCTGTTCAAATGGTTGCGATGAACCAGGAGCATGGGATTATCCAGATAATGTAACATTTGAAGGTGCAGAAGTAGCATCTGGTGATGTCTATGTAGTTTGCCATGGTTCAGCTGATGATATAATTCAAGCAGAATGTGATCAAGAATTCACATTTTTAAGTAATGGTGATGATGTATTTGCTTTAACTCAAATATCTACTGGTAATGTGTTAGATGTTATTGGTGTTGTTGGAGAAGATCCAGGAACAGGCTGGGATGTAGCTGGTGTTGAGGCTGCTACAGCAAATCATACATTAGTTAGAAAATCATCTGTTACTTCCGGAAATCCATTGTGGCTTGATAATCCAGATACAGGTGAGCAAGGTTCTGCAGGTGATGATGCAGATGATTCAGAGTGGATTGTTTTAGAACAAGATGATTGGACATATCTTGGCTATCATAATTTCGATGGTGAAGATGGCGACCCTCCAGCCTGTATTCAAGATTGTCCATATTTTGATGAGTTAGATGGTGAAAATGATTTTACACCAGATGAATTTTGTACAATTCTAGTAAGTTGGGGTGATGATTCTTGTATAGATGATTGCGAGGGCGAAGATGCTATTGAGGTAAATGACTATATTACGCAATGTGAAGACTGCCTTGCAAACAATGATTGCGAAGATTTATTTGATGAACCCAACGTCTGCGAAGGAAATGCTGAAACAGGTTATAATGATTGGGTTTGTTGTAGTTGTAATTGTGAAGATGTTGATGATTTAGAATGTTTACTTTCTGATTATGAAGAGGGTACTTGTGAGTTAGACTGCTCAGATGATGATTCAGAATGTGACGTTGATGGTGATGTCAATGGTGATGATATTTTAAATGTACTTGATGTTGTGCAAATTGTTTCTGCAATTGTCAATAGTGAAACTGATAGTATTGATTGTGCAGATATGAATGCTGATGGTATAATCAATGTATTAGATATCGTACAAATAGTAGGCTTGATTACAGGTGGTAGAACAATCGATGCAACTGAAGCTATAATACTTAATACAATAAATGGAGCAACTTTTACTTCTGATGGTTATATTGGGGGAATTCAAATGGTGATTTCTCATAATGATAATTTTCAAATTGAATTAACAGAAAATGCATTTGCTGCTGATTATAATACTTCTAACAATCAAACTGTATTGATTGTTGTAGCACCAGACACTAATGAAATATTTAGCTCATTTGGTGATTATCAAATTGAAGAGATAATTGTTGCTAATTCTTCAGAAGAAGTGGAAGTTATTATTGATGATAGTACCTTAGATATTGTAGATCCAAATGATATGCAATTTAACTTAAGTGCTGCTTATCCAAATCCATTTAATCCAAGCACTTCATTTAGTATAGATATTCCAAGTCCTGGATATTTAACTGTGAAAGTATTCAATGTGTCTGGGCAGTTAATCGAAGTTTTAACTAGCGGATTTGTCAGTGCTAATACATATGATTTTACATGGAATGCTAAAAATATGGCTACCGGAATATATGTGATAAATGCTGAATTTGATGGGCTAAGTATTACTCATAACGTATCTTTAATAAAATAAATATCTAAATTCCCATGAGGTTAATATTTATTTAGCCTCATGGGAAATACGAAAGGCTAAATATGAAAAAAGGATTTATAGTTATATCAACTTTATTATCAATGTGTGCTACGCTAATATCAGAAAATATTTTTTCTCTGGGTAATATTGATAATAATAATGGAACAATAGAAATTTTCATAAATACAGATTCTGATTTTATGGGATTTCAATTAGATGTAGCTGGAATTGACCTAACTGGTGGTAGTGGTGGCGCAGCAGCTGATGCTGGATTTGATGTATATGCATCAGGTGATACTGCATTAGGATTTAGCCTGGAAGGAAATGTAATACCAGCAGGTACCAATGGCCTATTAACCATTTTAGAAGGTACAATCAATGGTGATGTATGCCTTCCTTTTGTACAAAATGTAGGCCCAGAAGATGATACACCGATTTTATCAGATATAGATGGAAACGCAATTATTGATTTAAGTGTTAACGAAGGAAATTGTGATGCCTTAAATATTGAAAATGATATCACTTTTTCAATTCTTGAAACATACCCTAATCCATTTAATCCTGATCTAAATATTGATATAGTCATTGAAAATTCTGGATTGCTCAATGTTGCAATATATAATTTAAACGGACAACTTATTGAAACCATTTATAATGAATATGCACATGCAAATCAACTGTATAATTTAAAATGGAATGCTGCATCAAATGTTAGTTCAGGAATTTATATTGTTAAGGCTGTTGCTCCAAACAATCAATTCTCTAGCATAGTTAATCTATTAAAATAATAATATGAAAAGATTGTATGTTGTAAGACATGCTGATTCATCATGGGATAATAGATTGCTAAGCGACTTTGAAAGACCGCTAAGTAACAAGGGTCATTTAGAAGCACAGCAAATTTCAGATTACCTTATTAATAAAAACTATAAAGTAGATTTTATCATTCATAGCAGTGCTGAAAGAACAACTGAAACAGCAAAATACATTCATCAAAATCTAAGCAAAAACAATGCTTTAAAAATCTTTAGTGAGAAATTATTATATCTGACAGAAGTTAATGATGTGATAAAAATACTCAATATTTATTTAAAAGATTATCAATCCATTTTATATGTTGGCCATAACCCAACTATTACTTCACTTGTAAATTATATTTCAAATGCAAATATAGATCATATCCCAAGCTCAGGTTTGTCAGTGATTGATATTAACAAATATAGATTACAAAAATCATCTGGCGATTTAATTGAATTTATTTATCCTAAAAAAATAAAATTTCTATAATTATTTATTGTAAATTATTACACTATGAAAATTAAAATGATACTAATGATAACTTTTATTTGTGTTTCATGTAATAATTCAAAGCCTGAAAAAGTGAATTTTGATAATAGTGTTTGCTTAGAATTTGTAACTCAAAGTGGATATCCTCAAGAAATATGTGATTGCGTAAAAGACAATGTTGAAAATATTTCAAACCTTAATGATGTTACTTATGAAAATATTGAAAAACTAGTAAACGATTGTGTGCAATCAAACCTTGGATTAGGATTCTAATACCCCATATCCATCATACCACCGCCACTTGATCCACCACTTCCGTATCTACCTTTTTTATCATCAGACTTTTTACCAATCTGATATTTAAAAGTGACTTTAAATGTTCTACCATTTCGTGTGTTATTGACATCTGAATATTCTCTAGCAAAATTATAGTCTGGATCACCATCTCCATCTAAATCAGGTATGTAATCAATAGGTTTTGTTCTCTTCATTTCAAAACCACCACTATCGAAAATATTATCAATTGCTAAGGAAACAGTTAATTTTTTATCCATAAACTTTTTAGAAATACCAAGGTCACCCCATATTGTACCTTTGTTTCCAAATAAATCACCACTTGGTAAAATCATTTTCATCCAATAAAATCCGAATTCGAAATCAAATACCTTAATATATTTTTCAGGAAATTTAATTCTGCCATACATATTAAGTCTTTCACTTTGCTCATTTAATTCATAATCATCTGGATTGTCTGAGTCAGATTGGTCTGTTAAAGTATAGCCTCCTCCAATAGTTTGGCCCATGATCATTGTAAATACACTAAACCCCTTGCTCCATGCATTTTCCACATTTTTAAATGTTAAAATATCGCCTGAAGGATTGCTATCATCATCGTACCATTCATGTTTATTAGAAATTTCATGATAAAATAAATTTAAAGAAGCAAAACCCATAGGAATAGGTCTAGAATAGTTTATATCATACTGTGTTGAATACTCTGGCTTTAAATTTGGATTACCTACAAATACAAAGTCTTCATTATAAATATTGTTAGGAAATGGTCTAGTATTCCAGCCTGAAGGTCTATTTACTCTTTTCCCAAATCCAAACTGAATATTTTCATTTTTAGTAATATTATAAGTAAAATTAAGAAATGGATAAAATTCATATTCATCTCGATTGTAAGATTCATTTTGTGAAGATCTAATCAAGTTATCCAAAACAGAATTTTCATAATCTGTCTCATCATTAAAATCTGAATTAAATGTCACGGTTCTATTAACAGATTCTAATCTAAAACTTGGCTTAATACTAAATCTATCATTGAAATCGTTTTCGAATTCAAAGAATAGAGCATGTATATCTCGTTTTAAATTTGATTCATTTGTAATTTTTCCTTCTAATGTCTCATCAATAATATTTGCATCAAAAGTCAGAGTATTTGGTTTATCCTGAAACTGTCCTTGATATCCAACTTCAAACTTTAAGCTCTCGCCAATAGGCTGTTTATATGATAAATCAATTTCAACACCTAAATAATCTTCAGTTGATTCTGAACTATTTACTATACTATTATCTATTAGTAAATCTTTTGTTTCTTCATCAATATCAGTATCAATATTTACTGAAAAATCTAATGATTGGTCTGGATCTTTAAATTCTTTATCAAATTCTAGTAAATAAGATAAATCATAATTATTATCACTTTTTTGCTCTCTAGACTCCTCTTCATAATTTTCAGGTTCAGTATATGATTGGTTAGTAATTGATAATTTCTCTGGAATAGAATATTTAATTTCATTAGTGATAGTCATATTATCAAAAAGATAATAATCCAAACCTAAACGAAAACTTGTAGTTTTACGTTCTGTATCATCTAAGTAAGTATAAAATACTTTGCTTTCATATTCTATGTCTTCAAATAACTCATTATTACTATATTGATTAGTTGTATTTCTATAACCACCTCTATTTTTAAACCTGTTATTTAAACCAAGTGAGCTAAAAAAATTAAATTTATTTTTTTTGTAATTTCCATAAAAACTTAATCCATTCATTTCATCAAAACTATGATATTCATTATGTTGACCTTTAAGTTGAATATTACCATTGAAGCCATCATTAGTACCTTTTTTAAGTACAATGTTAATGATCCCTGCCATTCCTTCAGGGTCATACTTTGCAGATGCAGATGTAATTACTTCAACTTTTTCAATTTGAGAACCAGATATATTAGCTAAATCAACTCTATTTTTTCTTCCATCAACTAAAATATTAACATTGCCGTTACCTCTTAATTGTATTTCTCCATCTTGATCAACCGTAACCATTGGGGCTCTATTTAAAACATCTTCAGCCGTACCAGAGCTTGCAATAATATCATTATCTGGATTATATACTAATTTATCTGCCTCAAATTCATACATTTCTTTTTTTTCTGTAATATTTACAGATTGACCTTTGAGAGCTTTAGTATTTAAAAAAATAGTGCCAAAATCTTTTCTTGTAGGTTTTTTAAACGAGCTATTAATCTTAATCTTTTCAGATGTCCAGGACTCATAACCCATAAATTTTATTTCAATAAAATATTGACCATTTTTTACTTCTTTAAATACAAAAATACCATTGTAATCACTTAATTGACCATTGATGGCTTCATTGGAATCAAAATCAATTAATGTAATTGAGGCATATTCTATAGGCTGACCAGTTTCTTCATTTAAAACTTCACCTAATATAATGCCAGATCCAGGCATTTGGAAACCTGAATTACTCATTCCCTGCATAAATAACAGATTAACTGATAATAATAGATATATTACGTAATGCATTAATTTCTCTCTTTAATTTAGAATATAATTTAAATGAAATTTAATAAAAATGATTGAGATTTTTTTTGAATTGACTTATTTAATATTATGATTTAGCTAGAAGTCTTCTATCTATGCCAGAACGCCTACTATTTTTTCGTCTATCAAATTCAACTGATGAATTTTGAATTCTTCTATCTGTGGAGCGTCTATCATTTTTTTCTCGTTTACAGTCTTGCATATTTGTTACCTTTAAAACTTAATTTGATAAAATCTGGTTGACCAATAATACAACATCTAAAACATTAATTCCACCATCATTATTCATGTCACCTATATTTGTGAATTCGGAATCACCTAACGCTATACTAACCAATAAAATTACATCTAAAACATTTAGTATTTGATCGCTATTTAAATCGCCTAAGATAAAATTTGCTTCTTCAATTAGTATTTGAATGGAACCTAATAGCTCATTTAATTCTGATGCATTTAATTCTGCACCATTATACTGAAATTGGTAGCGATGATTGAAATCTTGATCTAAAAGTACAACTTGTTTTCTAGGGGCATCTTCACTTCCTAAAAAATCCTCCCATACTTGTCCTGTTTCATCTTGAACAAAAGGAGCATTTACACCTTCAATATTTATTATTCCATTTAATCCAGAATTACCACCTGCACCTACTCCTACTCCAATTAAGACGGCAGCGTCTGTATCCCAAGTGTTTGAATTACTTAAATTGCACAACTGTACAAATATACTTCTTCATCCACCTCAGTTTTCCCATCCAAAGTAGTTAATTGAAATTAATTTGCCTTGATCACTAAAGTAAGATGGGCCAACTATTTCCTGATATGAATCAGAAGTAGTATTAACATCAGAGAGAGAATAGTCTAAAGTAAATACATTAGTAAAAAATATGATAAAAATTAAAATATTTAGTTTTCGTATGTTCATAATTATTTTAATAATGTAATAGGTTTTGTTAGTGTTATATCATCAATAGTTAAATTTATAAAATACTTTCCAGATGCAAATTCAGACGCATTCCAATCAATAGTATGATATCCAGCTTCATAAAATTTGTGTTCAATCGTTGCCATTTTTCTTCCTGTTAAATCATGTACTGAAATTTCAACCTTTGATGGTTCATTAAGATGATATGAAATAGATGTAATTGGATTAAATGGATTGGGATAAGGTGCAAATAATATAAATTGTTCTGGATAATCTATATTAAAATTGCTTAATAATAAGTCTGATTCAATATAGCCATTTCTTAAAGTATTATTTCGATATTGATGCCAATAGTTATCTATATTACCACCAACATCTTTTAAATCAACACCAATCATTCCATTTGTTGTTCCAACAAATATTTCTAGATCACCATCTAAATCAACATCATCAATTATAGGATGACCAGAAAATGGAAATTCAAAAATTATAGGAATTGATTTATAATTAGTTCCATCAATATTAAATATGTTTAAATCATTGGATACTGAACTTACAACAATCTCAGGTATTGCATCACCATTAAAATCTGCAATAACTGGAGAAGATTCGATAGCAGAGTCAATTAAGATAGGAAAACCTGGTAAGTTCTGTCCATTGGTATCAATGCCATAAAGATACCCATCTGATGATCCAAAGTATATAGATATATTACTATTATATTCTAAAATAGCTGGCGAACTTTCCACCTTATCACCAGTCAAATATGAAAACTTAATCTCACCAGAACCATTTATAGCATAAAAATTATCATCACGTGAACCAACTAAAATTAAATATTCATTACCCATTTTAACAATCGATGGAGCGCTTCGGATATCTCCTTCTAATTCAATAGTAAAAGCAAAATTTGTATCATCGTATATTGCATGTACATTTTCTGAATCTGTACCAAATATAATATCCACTTTATTATTGTTATTCAAATCAGCTAAAGCAACGCCTCTTTGTATTTTTTCATTTATTTGAATAGGAAACCCTTCTACATTGGTACCATCCATATTGATTGCAAAAATTTTTCCCTGATTTGAATATCCACCAAAAATGATTTCTAAATCCTGATCTGAATCAATATTACCAATTGCTGGAGTACCAAGTAAATATTGATTGGCATTGTAGGATGTTATCAGTTCTGCTTGGTGATTCAATATATATAAATTTTGGTCTTTAGATGTAATAATAATTTCAAATATTCCATCATTATTTAAATCGGCTATAGCTGGTGTACTCCATATTTGATCATTAGTTTGAAAACTATACAATAACTGTCCAGTAGGATTTATAATAAAGACTTTACCAGTATAATCACTGAAAATAATTTCTTTGATTCCATCAGAATTGATATCAAATATTGCAGGAGAACCTAAAATTTTATCGGTATCATTATAAGGCCATCCACTTTGATATTCAATTAATCCATACTCAACGTCTAAATCAATAATACTATAATCAGAATCTTTAGTAAAAAAAGATGGCTCAGATAAAAAATAGTTTACTTGATCTTGATTATTTAATATTGGAATACGCATTAATAAAGTAGAATCAGTTGCTGGTAAAAAATTGTTTATCATTGATAAACTTAAAAATCGATTTTGTCCATCTGTAAAACAATTAAAGCTATTATCAAAAACGAGCCCTTGTTCTGTATTGATTTTTAAAAGTGTTGCTGAGGAGTTATCATTTGAAAATTCTTCCTCTATGTAATTGATTTGCAATGCATCAGATTCATTTGACAAAATCTTAAAATCAAATCCATATATGGGCTCATTACTCTGAATTGATAAATCTATAGCATTATCAGATATTGATGAAATCCATAAATGAACATCATCACAAATAGAAATTGAAAATAATATTAATATGTAAAAATAAGCCATTAATACGAAATTATTATATAGGAAGAAACTGCAATTTCTGGGCAATATCCATCACCTTGACATGTTGGTGGAGTAACACAACCATTACCTTGAACTCTGCATGCATTGTAATCAACAACATTTTCTTCTCCAATAGAAACATAATCTGTAATGTCTGTGATTGCAGGATGCACATCTTGTCCTGGGCACCATCCAGCTCTGCCGTAACCCCAAGTACCGTATTGATTTGGTTTAACCCCCTTTAATATTGTTGCTGGTTGCATACAATGGTCTAAAGCTCCTGCTTCGGGATGATCATTTTCAAATTCGTACACCCCTCCATTTACAGTAAAGATATGTTTTGAATTACAAAACTCAGCACAGTTAAATGTTCCATTACTACCCCAGCCATGTCCTGTTATATAAGATACAAACTCTACTTTTGTTGCATTATCTGGAACTTCAAATACCATTGGTGGTGTATTTTCATCAAACTCTGGATTAAATGGAATGGTTCCAACCCACAAAGGCTGAAAATTTTGAGGAGTAT
>CAZYFB010000020.1:0-16578 GCA_964646655.1 uncultured bacterium | reverse complement strand
ATACTAAAATTATTATGGAAAGTTTTTTTGATACTTATGATAAATTGAAGCCATTATTTGATTTATTAAAATAATTATAAAAATTCTTTTTTATATTGAATTCTTTATATAATTTTATCGGCCTGAAATATAAATTTTTCCGGTATAGCTCAGTTGGTTAGAGCAGTGGACTGTTAATCCACGTGTCCCTGGTTCGAGTCCAGGTACCGGAGCTTAAAGCCCTTCTTTTGAAGGGCTTTTTTTATTAAGTCATTGTTGTATTACAATGGTTAATTATCATAAATTACATTATGAAATATGAATTAAAATTAATGTTAACTCTTTTTGTGAGCCTATTTTTATCATCATGTTTAAATAAAACAGTAGTTGTAGATAAAGATAATAACTCCATTACCTTTTATGAGTCTGGCTCTATTTTGAAAACAATCAATCTTGATGATAAAGGTTTTATTTTTAACATACAGACATTCAAAAATAATAAAATAGAATCTGAATGGATTGCAGATAACTCTAATATAAAACCTTCTTTTGAGTATTATGGTAATGGTCAAATTAAAGTAAAGGGATATTTGAAGGAAAATAAAAAGCATTCTCTATGGAGTTATTATGATAGAGACGGACATCTTTTAATTGATAGATATTTTAATTATGGAAAACCAACAAGTATTTGGATTTGGTATGATCACCATAACGACAATAAAGTTGAAAAGTATGAATTACACGATGACCTAAGAGGTGATGGTATGTTAACTAGATATTTTCAATCTTCTAATATTAAAGAAATTAAAACTTATACAAAAAATAAGTTAGATGGCGAATATCTTTTATATTACGACAATCCAGAAAATACTCTAAATATAAAAGGTGAGTATTTATTAGGTTCAAAAATTGGCAATTGGGAAGTCTTTGATTTAGAAGGTAACTTTCAAAATTACTTTGAATAGTTTTGTATCTTATGCTTGATAAATTTTTATCTCTATCTTCTATATATTACAAAGAATTAATTATTGTCATTTTAGTAGCAATTTCTATTTTATATACAAAAAATAGAACTGTAGCTATGGCTATTTGTACAGTATTATTAGTTTACTATTTTTATATAATTTTTTTTAAAATATGAAAAAGAAAGATATTGAACATCCTAAGCTATTTTTTGATTATATATTCATGGATAATAAAATAGAATTATCTTATTATTCAAATAAAATTGATAAAACTGGAAAACGTATTGCGCAAAAAAAGGAAGTAGATTCAAAAAAATTACCTGTTGAAAATTTATTAAGTTATTTGAATGAAATTGAATACAATAAATTGTTAAGATATATTTTAAGGCAAGAGAAAGTTTTGGATACATATAATAAAAAAGGTTTTACTGAGAAATATGACATTATTAAAGAAAGTTTAAATTTTATGTATGCATTTAAAAAACAGTTTAAGAAAGTCAATAGCCATGAATCTTGAATGGTTATATTCTAATTTAACATGGATTATTATTGTACTTGTTATTACTACAATTATATTATTTTTATTTCCAGTTATATTAGGAGCAGACCTTCTTAAAAAAACTAAAAAGAAAAAATAATGGATACTTTATACATAGGATTAGTGATGGCAGTAATTTTTTTGGGAATAACTGTAAGTCAGATATTTAAACTTCAAAAAGAGGTAAGAAAATTAAAAAGTATAACTTCATTTTTAATGAAAGAGATTAAAAACAAAAAGGTTGATAATGAGTGATATGAATGAAAATATAGTGGATGAAAAAACTGAGTCTAGTAGAATTTATTCTCTTTTTTACTCTTTTTTTCTTATACCATTAATGATAGTTGTGTTTGGAATTTTATTTTATTTATTATTTGCTGTTATTACGGAAGAACCAACAGACATAAACCAGTTATTAGTTAAATTGGAGACAGGCTCTATTAGGGATAAGGCAAATGCAAGCTATAGAATGAATAAGTTATTTTATAATGATCCCTCGATATATAATGCATCTTATAGAGATAGAATTATTAAGATTCATAATATGTCAAAGTCAGAATTATTAAATGACAATACTTTGAGAATGCATACAATAATGATAATGGGAAATTCGACAGATACAACCTTTGGGTCCGTATTAATGGATGAGTTATATTCAGAAAATGAAGAATTTAGAATCAAGGCAATTGAAGCCTTAGGAAAATTAAAATTTTCTGGATCTTCAAGCTCAATAAAACAATTTTTATCATCTGAAAATAGCTTCTTAGAAAAGTTGGCAGCAGCTGGAAGTCTTGGAAATATTGCCAATAAAAATGTTATTCCAGAATTAGTATCACTCATTAATAGATGGCCTTCTGATTGGTTAGATACGGATGGGCCAGAGCTAAGATGGGAAGCTGCATTAGCTCTTTTAAAAATGGATTATTCTGATGATAATACAAATAAAATTATCAATAATTTACTATTAAGATCTTATTACAGTTCGTATCAAGAATTAGATGAAAATACTGTGAATTTTGTGATTCTAAAAATCTTGAATATTTTATACTCAATTGATGATACCAATTTGCTATTACCATTTTCTGAGAACTTAAAAATTTTATCAGATAATGATTCAAATCTTGAAATTAGAAATTTTGCTAAAAAGTCACTAAAACTCATTCAATAATAATTATTAATTTTTTTTCTTATTTTAATTGCCTAATTATTTCAAAAAACTTTAAATTATAGGTCAGTTGATGAAAATAATTTAAGAGAGAAATGGCAAAAGATAAATTTATCCCAAAAGCCTCTGTAGGTAATAATCAAGATAATCAGATATCTAGAGGAAAATTCATTTCAGTTTTATCTGTTGGATGGCTTGCATTTGTTGCTGGATTAGGTGGTTTTTTTACAGCTTTAGGCAGAATGTTTTTTCCAAACGTAAGTTTTGAACCTCCAATGGAATTTAAAATAGGTTATGCTGACGACTTTGAAGTTGGCAAAGTTGACCTGCGCTTCAAAAAAGAATTCAATGTATGGGTTGTGAGAGATAAAGAAAGTATTTACGCCCTATCAACTGTCTGTACTCATTTAGGTTGTACACCAAATTGGCTTGAAGCTGAAAAGAAATTTAAATGCCCATGCCATGGTAGTGGCTTTAGAAGTTCTGGCATGCATTTCGAAGGTCCAGCACCACGCCCATTAGAGAGATTTAGAATTTTTCTTGCTGGTGATGGTCAAATCGTGGTAGATAAAAATAAAAAGTTTAATTTTGAAAAAGGAGAATGGACTAGACCTGAAGCATCACTAAAGGTTTAGTGCTATTAAATATGGAAGAAGAGAATAAACAGTCATTATTTGATAAATTTTTAAATTCACAACTTTATAAATCTATAATTAGATCTGGAGTTCCTAGAACTAGACGACAAAGAATGTATGCTGTTTTAGGAAATGTTTTTTTACATTTACATCCAGCTAGACTGCCTAGGCATGCCGTCAAAATAGGTTATACATGGTGCATGGGTGGATTATCATTTTTCATTTTTGTAGTTTTGACTATTACAGGTATTATGTTAATGTTTTACTACAGACCTACAGTTGAATATGCATTCACAGATATTATTGATTTGGGTGAACAGGCTCCACTTGGTATTATGAGAGAACTACACAGGTGGGGTGCGCATGCAATGGTATTAACTGTATGGCTTCACATGCTTAGAGTTTTTATGACAGGCTCATATAAACCTCCTCGTGAATTTAATTGGGCAGTTGGTGTGATATTGATGACTTTGACCATGTTTTTAAGTTTTACTGGTTATCTACTACCATGGGATCAATTAGCTATTTGGGCCATAACAGTAGGAACAAATATGGCCAGAGCTCATCCATTTATTGGTAGTGAAGGACCTGGAGCATCTTTACTTACAATAGGAGATTTGAATTTAGTTACCACCTCATCTGACGTTAGATATGCTTTATTAGGAGGCAGGTTTGTTGGAGAGGCTACTTTATTAAGATTTTATGTTTTACATTGCATTTTTGTTCCCTTTATTGCTATGATATTTATGGCTGTACATTTTTGGAGAATTAGAAAAGATGGAGGAATATCAGGACCTTTATAAATATCCTGATATTATCAAATGTATAAATTTTTATCATTAATATTTTATTTTTCATTTCTTTCAGCTGCAGGAGGAGGGGGCCCATATACTGGTGAATCTAATTCTGTATTATTAGCATTTAAAGAATTTGTAAATATAATTTCTGAGCCAATTATTTCTTTTACTGTTTTAACTTTAATCTTTCCATTATTGTTTCCACCTACAGATTTTTTTGACAAAATTCATAGAAAGTTAGGCTTTCATCATCTATGGACAAATGCTGGTGGTTATTTTATGTTTATAGTTACAACATTTTTTTTCTATTTAGGCTACACTGATCCATATTTTAGTATTATTTTAAATAAGCCTGATAACTTTCCAATTGTGTTAATGGTTTATTCAATGCTTTTTGTCACATGGTATGCTATGAAAAAAGCATATATAAATGATGAAAGATTAGAGGCTGGTAAAAAACCAAGAGAATATAATGATCCAGAAGATAAAGTTCTGGTATGGCCTGATTTAGTTTATATTGAATTTATAGCTCTTTTAGTTTTTACTGCTTTTTTAACTATTTGGTCAATTTTACTTTCTGCCCCTCTTGAGGAGCCAGCTAATGCAGCAGCAACTCCAAACCCTTCAAAGGCGCCATGGTATTTTTTAGGCCTTCAAGAAATGTTAGTATATTTTGATCCATGGATAGCAGGTATCGTATTTCCAATTTTTATCATACTAGGAACATCAGCTATACCTTACATGGATATAAATAAAAATGGAGATGGATATTATTCCTTCAAAGAACGTAGAGTGGGAATCTTCATTTTTATGTATGGTTGGATTGCGCTTTGGTTATATTTAATTGTTATAGGAACTTTTTTTAGAGGGCCCAATTGGAATTTCTATGGACCATTTGAATGGTGGGATCCACACAAGCTTGAAGTGCTTAACAATGTTAACTTATCAGAATATGTATGGGTATTTATGCTTGGACAGGAGACCCCTGCAAATATTTTATTAAGAGAATCTGTAGGATTTATTTTGACGTTTGCCTATTTATTTGTTTTGCCTTTAATATTAAGCCAAACATTATTAAAGAATATGTTAAAAGCATACGGCCCTGTAAGATATACATTTCTATGCTTGTTTGGGCTTACCATGCTTTCTCTTCCAATAAAAATGTTCTTAAGATGGTCAATTAACTTAAAATATATTGTATACATTCCTGAATGGTTCTTTAATATCTAGATGAGGTTTATAAGTGGATTATAAAAATGATGAAAGATATTGGGATATAACCTTACTAAATAAATGGTTTGCATTTGCAGCTATTATATGGACTGTAACCATGGTTTGGATGTTTATTGATGATAATGATGATGAATTTAAATACTATCAAAGTGAGTATTATTCCATACTAAAAGATAAAACAGAAGCAGATTATGATCAGTTATATTCTGAGGTGTCTGATGTAAAACAAAAACTTGAATTAGAGTTGGATAATAAAAAATCTATATTAGATTCGAAAATTAATTTAATTAATGAAATCAACGATTCAATTCAAGTAGCTAAGGATCAGTATGCTAAAGTTAATATTGACTTTAAAGCAACTATTGCTGAGGTAGATGTTGCTAAGTATATGGTTGAGAAAGAAAAAGCTGATAATAAATATAATGAAACATCTGAAGTATATAATAATTATATAAAATATATTAATCAAAGAGATATCCTAAAAAAATCTAAAGAAACTTTAGAGATAAAAGTTAGCAGTTTTGAGTTAGAGATTGAACAATTAAATGAAGATGTTAAAAAAGCACAGCAGAAAAGAAATAAAGAGCTGAAAAGATTAGATTTATTAGAAAATCAATTAAATAAACTTGACCGTAATAGGATGTCTCTTGCTAATCAAGTGGCTGACATTGTTAGAGATTTACCTATAGTTGACTTTTTAGATCCAAAGTTAAAAATACAACAAACAGTAGTTTCTGATGTAAAATATGATGTGAATTTCGCTAAAGTTTCAACTGTTGATAGATGTGTAAGTTGTCATATGGGAATAGAGGATGAAAAATTTGCTAATGAAGATCAACCATACACATCCCACCCTAATTTAGATTTATTTGGAGCTTCTTCATCGCCACATCCTTTTAATGAATTTGGTTGTTCTAGTTGCCATTCCGGAAGAAGTAGAGGAACTGGATTTACTTCTAGCGTACATATGCCTTTTGACTCCAAACAACAAAAAGAATGGGAAGACAAATATGACTGGGAAATTATGCATCACTGGCTACAACCAATGTTACCTTCAGAGTATAGTCAGGCTGGCTGCTTTAAATGCCACACTGAACAACCATATTTAGAAGGTGGTGATCAATTACAATTAGGTATTTCTTTAATTAAGCAAAATGGCTGTAATGCCTGTCATCATATTGAAAGTATTCCTAAAGATTATAATGTTGGTCCTGACTTAACAAAAGTATATCAAAAATTTGATAAAGACTGGACTTTTAAATGGATTAAAAATCCTCAAAGCTTTAGATACAATACCATGATGCCTCATTTCTTTGAGCAAGATAACAATTCATCACCTGAAATGATTAAAAGAAATAATGCAGAAATATATGCTATTACAGAATATTTATATAAAGATGAAGATTATAAAAAATCTAGTTCAAGTAGATATTTAGGAGATATGGAAAGTGGTGAGATATTGGTTAATGCAATAGGGTGTATGGGTTGTCACCAAATAGAAGAGAATCCAGAAAATTACACACCTGAAACAGATGAGTACGAGTTTTATTTATCAAATCATGGATATGATTCTGAAGAAACTACAAATCACAACCTTCTTGATCAGCAAGGACCTAACCTAATCGGTCTGGGGTCAAAAGTATCTGCTGAATGGTTGTATGAATGGTTGAAAAATCCTAAAAACTATTGGGAAAAAACTAGAATGCCTAATTTGAGACTCTCTGATCAAGAAGCTAAAGATATTACGGCTTATTTATTATCGTTTAAAAATGAAGAATTTGAAAATCAAGAAATTCCTAATTTATCTAAAGAAACATTTCAAGATGAACTTGAAAACATTGCTTTTAGTTGGCTGAGTAAATCTTTTAATTATGTTGAGGCAGAAGAAAAGTTCACTGATTTAAAAAATAATGATGAATTAACTGGTTATGTTGCAGATAAAGCAATAAGATATTATGGTTGTTACACTTGTCATAATATGGATGGATATGAAGATGCAAAACCAATAGGCGCTGAATTAACCTATGTTGGTTCTAAGCCGCTAAACAAGTTTGACTTTGGACATATTCATGATATACAACACACAAATTTTAGTTGGATGAATCAAAAACTTGCAAATCCAAGAATTTTTGACAGAAGCAAAGTTGTAGCGCCTGAAGATAAATCAAGAATGCCAAACTTTTATTTAACTAAAACAGAGATAGAGGCCATAACAACAGTCCTATTAGGTTTAACAGAGACCCCTAAAATTGAAAGTAGTAAACTTGCTGATTTAGATAAAAGTATTCAAGAATTAGCTGGCTATAAGTTAATAAGGCAATATAACTGTTATGGATGTCATGAGATTTATGATGAAGGTGGTAGAATTGCGGATTCAATTAAAGAAATTTTGCCTGAGCAACTACAGGCTGAGCATAGAAATTATGCTCCACCTAGTTTATATGCTGAGGGCTCAAAAGTTCAATCAGATTGGCTATTTTCTTATTTGCAAGATCCAATCACTATAAGACCTAATTTACAAGTTAGAATGCCATCATTCAATTTAAGTGATGATGATTGGAATGCAATTATTGCGGCTTTTAAAGATATGGAGGATAATGAATTATCATATGAATCCATTCATATGGTTGATGAAAACAGCACTAAATATAGGCAAGGTTATGAACTAGTATCTGATTATGGATATTATGACCTAGATCAAGATGAATGGGTAGACGCATTTAATGAAGGATCAAGATGCTATGTATGTCATTTTGAAGGTGATGTTCCTCCCGGAAAAGATTATGCAATTTCTGACCCATTAGTATGGGCTCCTAATTTAGCACTTTCAAAAGAACGTTTAAGACCTGAATGGATTAAAGAATGGTTAAGAAATCCTCAGCATTACATGGAATATACCAAGATGGTTGCACCTGCTTTATATAATAAATGTCCAGAATGTCTTGATGGTGATTTGACTGATGAGCAATATGCTGAATTAAAAGATATATCTGATAATAAAGAGAATCCTAGCTGGAGATCAGGTGATGATGCTGATTATAGGTTAGAAGCTATAACTGATTGGATTTTTTCCGTTGAAGGAAAAATTGATATATCAACTGAGATTCAAAATTACTTTGACAAAAATGGATATATACACTTTCAAGAAGATGAAGATGAAGATGATTGGGGAGATGATGACTGGTAAAGTCTAATCTAAACCATTAACTTTTAAAATATTTTTAATTTTTAACTCAACTTCTTTTGGAAGCCAAGAATCACCACCAAAACTATCAATTAGATTATTCTGAGGTCCAATTAATAAAGATTTAAGTGTGTGATTAATATCTCTAGGATCACCCTCATCTATACCACTAAAACCAAGACCTGCTTGCATAGTTAGATTTAAAATATCATCTTTGTTTCCGTAGCTAGATAAAAAGTGAATATTTTCATAATTGTCAAATATATCTCCATATGCTTTTTTTAAAATTTTTGGCGTGTCATAACTATAGTCGAAACTGATTATAATAAATTCTATGTTTGGATTGTTTTTAAATTGATTTACTAAGTATTGATTTTTCAAAATAACCGCTGGGCAAAAATTAGGCATAGGACATCTGGAAAAAATAAAAGATATAAACTTTATTTTTTCACCATATGAACTTAGCTCTACATTATCATCATTCATATCTAAGAAGCTAAAATTAGAAATTTTTTCTCCTATTTGAATCACTTCATCTTCTTCAAAAAAGTCATCAAATACTTCATTTTCATTTAAATCTCTATGCCCAACAATTTTTAATTGATTAGCCCAAGTTTTAGCGGGGGCATTTTGTCTTTCAATAATATTAAATATAAAATTTAAGCTATCACCTATTTCGTAATTTGTTAAATTTATTGCAGAATCAATATTAAACATCATAGTCATTTCCATCATAAAACCTGGAACTTCATCATGCTTAATCATCATTTGTTTTTTATCTTCAAAAATATCAATTATAACACCTTTGAATGGATAAGTTGTTATTGGATTTTCTTGTTTTGAGCATGAAAACAAGAATAAAACTAAAAGTAAAAGTTTGATCATATAAATAAGAATTAAAAGCCAACCATGTAATTTTGATTGGCTTTTATAATTTAAGTATTATTTTTTCTTTGCAGGTCTTTTGAAAGTCATGGTTCCAACATCAGTGGTTTTATCTGCCATGGTAAAATTTTGTTTGAAATTTTCACCACAATAACCATCTGCTTTCATACTTTTATCCCACTTCTCATGCCAGAAGCATAACTCATACTCACCAGCCTCAAGTCCTGATAAATCTATTGAGTAATTTCCATCAGCATCAGTAACACTCCAGTATGGATGATCTAATACAACTACCCATGTTTTCATCCATGGATGAACATCACATTTAATATAAAATGGATCTTCTTTAGAATTAAACTTCTTAGTTGATGGGTCAGATTTAGCTGGCATTGCAAAATTAAATGCATTATTTACTTTTGACATTGAATGAATGTTATGTAAAGTTTTATCACTATTTTTAATTAGCAATTCCTGACCTTCCATAATACCTGTTACATGCGGAGTGTATTTACAACCTATTTGATCTAACTCAATAGGGTTTGATGGAACACTAGCAGAATGTTTAGGATTATTTATCCAAACCATTACATTTTGAAGAAAATTTTCTTCATTAATCAAAAAACTCTCATTAAATACAGGGCCACTATGTGATTTTCCACATATTGGGTCTGCATTCATATTTACTTTTTTAGGTCTCGGAGCTTTACCATCGTAAAACACCTTACCTACTACTTCAGTAACATCGGCAGCCAACATTGTTGAGCTAGCTAATGCTAATATTAACCATTTGATTATCATCGCATTTATCCTTTTCTTTAAAAATAATTAATAATTATTACTTAAATTTAAGCTAGTTTTTATTAATCATTCAACAATATTAGTACAAGTTATGTGGACTTTAGTTATAATTAGTCATTTTTTAATGTTAATATCATTTATTTTGCTTACGCTATCTGCAATTAATGGGCATTTTGTACCTACAATTGGAGGAGGCTTAACCCTGAATTCTTATTCAATAGTTTCTATAATGATATATGTTTTTACTCAATCTCTTATTTTTTTCTTAATTATTACAATCAATAAAAGTATGAATACAATAATTGTTGAAAATAATTATGATATTAAAAATGAAAGATATAAAACTTACAAGAGAAAAATGCATATACATACTACTACTAATATTTTAGTAATATCAACTTTAGCAATTTTATTCGGGGCTGTACATACTGGTATTATTAGTGAAATGGTTCACAATATATTTTTTATTTTTGGGATAATTCATTATGGATATGTTATAACAATTGAATATAATTGTTTTAAAGAAATTAGTAAAATAATATCTCGTATAAATGAGTTAAATGTTAGTAAATTATCTGACGGTTAGATATGTATTATTTAGCAAAATTTTTTGAGTTAATTGGTATTGGTGTAATCACATATAGTTTCTATATATATTTTCCCGATCCAATGACTTATGAATTACTGGCTTATGGGTCATGTTTTTTTATAGCCGGTTGGATAATAGAAAATTTTTTATTAAAAGGTTAAAATTAATGGATTATAAAATAGAGGATCATTTAAAGGCAGTTCCTGAATTACCGGAATTGATCCGAACTAAAAAGAACAGACCACCTAAAATGGCTGTTGTTGATGAGGATAATTGTACGGGTTGTTCTGCATGTGTTCCTTTTTGTCCTGTTGATTGTATTGAACCTGTTCCAGAAGAAAAATATAATGATGTGTCAATACCACCAGTTCAAGTTAGATGGAATGAATGTATTGGTTGTCAAGTTTGTGCTAAAGTATGTGATAAATTAACATGGAATGCAATAAGGATGATACCTACTAATGCATTTGAAGATAGGTACGAATTTACCGTTGATAAAAAAATAGATAATGGGTAAAAATGAGTAACGAAAATCATCAAGAATCATTCATTAGAAAATATATATTCTCAATAGATCATAAATGGATTGGTATTCAGTATGGTGTAACAAGTATGATATTTTTATTATTTGGATTTGTATTGATGATGATAATGAGATATCAACTAGCGTATAATACAAGTACAGGCCTTGAGAAAGATATCATATCTCCAGATATGTATAATGCTCTTGGTGCTATGCATGGAACAATTATGGTATTTCTTGGAGTAGTACCAATGGTGGTTGGAGCTTTTGGAAATTATTTGGTTCCTTTACAGGTAGGGGCTCCTGACATGGCATTTCCTAAATTAAATATGATGAGCTATTGGATGTATTTTGTAGGTGGTGTAATTATGTTAGCCAGTTTTTTTATACCAGATGCATTACCAGCACACTCTGGTTGGACTTCTTATGTACCTCTAGCGACACTTTCATCAGGCCCTGGGCAAACATTCTGGCTTTGTGGAATGATATTTTTGATCGCTTCGTCATTATTGGGTTCAACAAATATAATTGTTACAATTTTTCAACTAAGAGTACCTGGCTTAACATGGATGAGGTTACCTTTTTTCATTTGGGCGCAATTAGTAACCTCTTTCTTATTACTTTTAGCTTTTCCACCTTTGCAAGCTGCTGCAATTTTTCAGCTTTCAGATAGATTAATTGATACAGGTTTTTTTGATCCTTATGCAGGCGGTAGCGTATTACTTTACCAGCATTTATTTTGGTTTTTAGCTCACCCTGAAGTTTATGTATTAATATTGCCAGCATTAGGTATAGTGGCTGAGGTAATATCAAATAATATTAGAAAGCCATTATGGGGTTATAAATCTATGGTTTATTCTAGTATATGGTTAGGTTTTATGTCTTTTATCGTTTGGGCTCATCATATGTTCTTAACTGGTATGGGAACAACAATGAGTAGTTTTTTCATGATTACTACAATGATAATTTCTATTCCTTCGGTTATCATCTTATCATCTTTATTTTTATCACTTTGGGGTGGTTCAATTCGTTTTAACACCCCAATGTTATTTGCGCTATCATTTCTTCCAATGTTTGGTATTGGCGGATTAACTGGCTTACCTCTTGGTTTAGCAACAGCTGATATTCATTTACATGACACATATTATGTTATAGCTCATTTCCATTATGTAGTTGCACCTGGGACAATCTTTGCAATTTTTGCTGGAATTTATTTTTGGTTCCCAAAAATTACTGGAAAAACAATGTCTGAGGTTTTAGGTAAGATACACTTTTATGGATCGCTTATTTGTATGAATGGAATTTTTATGCCTATGTTTTTACAAGGATTAACAGGTTTATCAAGAAGGATGGCAAATGGTGGTTATGATTACGCTCATGCAAAAGAAGTTTTATATTTAAATGAGATCATGTCCATATCAGCTTTTCTACTATTTTTCTTTCAATTATTTTTCATATATAACTTCTTTTGGACAATATTAAGAAAAAGATATGAAACAGAAAACGATACAAATCCTTGGAAATCAACAACCATTGAATGGACAGATACCACTTCACCTCCTTTAGGACATGGAAATTTTGAAGTTATACCTACTGTTTATAGAGGTGCTTATGAATATAGTGTTGAAGGTCGAGATAAAGACTATTATCCACAAACAGAGGAATAAATAAGTATGGATATTGAAATACCTTATAACGTAGATGAGCGAAAAGATACTGGTTTATATAATAGTAAACTTGGTATCTGGTTATTTTTAGCATCTGAAATTATGTTATTTGGAGCATTGTTCTCTACATACATTATATTGAGAACAGGTGATCCGTTTTGGATGTTACATGTAAAAGAGGCTCATTTAAATATACCATTGGCGACTCTTAATACTGCAGTTCTGATACTATCAAGTGTAACATTTGTGATGTCTTGGGTATCGCTAAAACTTAAAGATTTATCTAAATTTAAATTTTATATGGGCATAACCTTATTATGCTCAATTATATTTTTAGTTATAAAGTATTTTGAATATACTTCTAAATTTGATGCAGGCCATTATCCTTGGACACATAATTTTTATGCTGTCTATTTTACTATGACAGGTTTGCATGGTTTACATATTATTGGTGGCATAATTGTTAATGCTTATTTTTGGTTGCCAGTAGGTTCAAAAATGTGGAATACTGAACCTGAGAGATTTACAAATAGAATTGAAGTGGCAGGTCTATATTGGCACTTTGTTGATCTAGTATGGATATTTTTATTTCCATCAATTTACTTACTGTAGGAAAAATTATGTCAAGTCACAATATAGAATCACATATTAAAGTTTATTGGAATGTATTTTATGCACTTCTTGCATTTACGGTATTGACTGTTGCAGTTTCTTATATTCCATTTGAAGAATACACATTCTTACCATTTAGTCCTATTTTTTGGATATTATTTGTTGGTTTAACTATAGCCTGTATTAAAGGATATTTAGTATCAGCATATTTTATGCATTTAAATGATGAGAGTAGCACAATATATTATACTCTTTTAGTATCAGTTATCTTTTTATTTGTATTACTATTTATTCCTCTATCATGGAGGGCGAGTGGCGAATCTCATTCAGCTGAATATGAACAATATATTAATACAGATAATTATGTAAAATTTACTGAACCTAAGCACCATAGTAAGGATGATCACTAATATGCCTTCAATAAAACATTTTCATATTTTGTTTGTTTTAGCATCAATATTTTTATTTATATTTTTTGCTTATTGGTCCTTTGTCGAGGGTATAATGTATTATTTCTATGGTTCAATTATTTCCATATTAGTTATAGGGTTCTATGGAATTAAATTTTATAGTAAAGTTAAAGAGTTAAGTTTATGATTATTTTTGTACTTTTACTTATAGATGTATTGTCCGCATGTGCTGTATGCTATGGTAGTCCAGATGAACCTGCCGTTAAAGCTGTGCAGGCAGGTATTTGGGTTTTACTTGGAGTGGTTATTTTTGTATTAAGTAGCATTGGACTTTTTATGTATAACATTGCAAAAAAATCACGGGAATTATAATATGAATTTTATTAAATCATTTATAGATAGTTATATGCCTCCTAATTATTCTGCCCATGGAGTACATATTGATACTTTGATATATTGGGTTCATTATTTAATGTTTATTCTTTTTGTAGGATGGGGAGCATATTTCATTTATACAGTATTTAAATTCAGAGAATCAAAAAATCCAAAAGCTAATTACAAAGGTGTAACTTCACATTATTCAACTTATGCTGAAGTAGGAATTGTATTATTTGAGGCTTTTTTATTAATTGCTCTTGCTCTACCTAAATGGCAAGATTTAAAAATTAATATTGATAAACCAAAAAATGAGCCTATTGAAGCATCAATTTTAGATTTAAGAAATAGTTTTTTAGATATTGAAGGTGTTGAACAAGATGATATAACCACTTTTTTTCCCCAAAATGAAATTAATAAAGACAAGCAGGTTATTCACATTATTGCTCAAACATTTAATTATAATATTCATTATCCTGGACCTGATGGTAAATTTGGCCCAAGACACTTAGATTTAGTAAATGATGGGGAAGGTGAATATATTGGTTTGGATTGGAGTCATCCAGATAGTAAAGATGATATTGTATTACAAGATGAGTTAATTCTTGAGGTGGGAAAGCCTGTATTAATTTATTTGACATCAAAAGATGTAATACACAGTTTATTTTTACCTGAATTTAGAGTTAAGCAGGATGCTATTCCAGGTCAAAAAGTTGCAATCTTTTTTACACCTGAAAAAACAACAGAAGAATTTTTAGAAGAATTAAATCCAACTGAAGAATTTGTATTATGGGATTATATTGCAGATCCTGAAAATTATGATTATGAATTTTTAGATTTTAACGGTGATCAAACACCAGAAAATCAATCATCTATGAGAGCAGAAATTTTTGACAACAAATATGGTAGAGATACTTTTCAGATAGGCTGTGCCCAACTTTGTGGTAGTGGTCATTCTGCAATGGCTAAAGGAGATATGTTTATAGTATCAAAAGAAGAATATCAAAAATGGTACTTTGGTCAAATGTGGGCAAAAAATAGCATTGTTCCCGATGATGAATGGGGAGATGATGATTGGTAAACATTTATCTTTATATAATTTTATATTATAATGAATGAAATTTTAACAATTGATTATCAATCTCCTGATCTAGGAAAAAAATTAACAACCTCTTTAAGAAATACTGGTTTTTCAGTAATAAAAAATCACCCTATTTCGCATACCTTAATTGATAATATATACCTTGAATGGAAAGCATTTTTTAGTAGTAATGCTAAGAAAAGTTATCATTTTGATTTAGTTAAACAAGATGGTTTTTTTCCCTATTTATCAGAAAATGCTAAAGATAGCAATGTAAAAGATTTGAAAGAGTTTTTTCATATTTATGATTGGGGTAGATACCCAAAAGAATTATCAAACAATACAAATTTGCTAATAACTGAATTTAAAAAAATGGCAGATAAGTTATTATCTGAAATACATAATAATTCACCAAACGAAGTAAAAAACAGTTATTCTATGCCACTAAATCATATGATTAAAGATAGTTCAACTAATCTATTAAGAGTTATTCATTACCCGCCATTAAATGATAACAAAGCTCCATCAGCAATTAGAGCGGGTGCTCATGAAGATATTAATTTAATAACATTACTGGTAGCAGGATCTGAGCCAGGTTTGCAAGTATTATCACAAGATAATAAATGGGTAGATGTATCTACAAGCTCAGAATATATTGTAGTTAATATAGGTGATATGCTTCAAGAATGTTCAGGTGGTTATTTTCCTTCAACTACACATAGAGTAATAAACCCATCAGATAAAAATATGTCAAGATATTCAATGCCTTTTTTTGTGCATGCGAGAGATGATGTTTCATTATCAAAAAAATATACAGCAAAGTCATATCTTGAAGAACGATTAAAGGAAATAGGTTTAAAATAAATTCTTTAATTTGAAGCTTATAAAAGATAGTAATACAGCTGCAATAACATCGTAAATTGGCTCAATATCAGGATATATAAAATTCCAAAGAATTACCATTATTAACCAAATAATGTAAATAATAATATTTTTATAATTTTTAATCATAGTTGTAAACAAAAAATCCCTCCATTTCTGAAGGGATTTTAAGTGGTCGGAGACGGAATCGAACCGCCGACACGAGGATTTTCAGTCCTCTGCTCTACCAACTGAGCTATCCGACCAAAATAAAAATTTAT
>CAZYFB010000019.1:0-17991 GCA_964646655.1 uncultured bacterium | reverse complement strand
TAGACCACTAAATGAAAAACTAAATGGTGAATTTTTAACTTTTGGTCTAGGAAATTTATGAAAATTAAAATTGCCATCTTTAGATGTTTTATCAATTTCAGGTCCACCTGGATAATTTAAACCTAATATTCTAGCACCTTTATCAAAAGCTTCTCCAGCTGCATCATCTGTTGTTTCGCCTATTAATTCAAAATCAGTGTAATTTTTTATTAACCATACTTGTGTATGACCACCTGATACAAGTAAACATACATTGGGAAATAAAATATTATCATTTTCAATGTAATTAGAATATAAATGACCTTCTAGATGGTTAACTCCCAAAAAAGGTATATTTAATGCTAAGGACATAGCTTTAGCAAAATTTAAACCTACTAGTAAAGAACCCATTAATCCAGGACCGTATGTAACTGCTATTGCGTTTAAATCATTTTTTTGGAGCCTAGATTTATCTAAGGCAACTTCAATAACATTAATAATTTCATTTAAATGTTGTTGAGATGCGATTTCTGGTACTACTCCACCATATTTTTTATGAATTTCTTGGGTATAAACAACATTAGCTATAAGCTTACCATTGCTAATTATTGATGCTGATGTTTCATCACAAGATGTTTCAATTCCTAGTACATTCATTTGGTATTAAATGTTTATACTTATTCTTCAGAATCTTTACTTTCAGTAGAAGACTCACTTAAAAATTCACTAAAATCAACAATGAAAATTATTTTTTTAAGTTCTTCATCAACTTCTTGTACTGTTACTTCTAATTCAAAATCAGGTACAAATACTTCTTTAATTTGCTTTTTTTCATCCTTGGAAAGAGATTTAAATAAAACAATTCCTTCTAAATTATTATCAAGTTTAAAAGTCGCACCTTTATCAGAAACGTCAAGAATACTAGTTTTGATCTTCTTGCCTGTTTCATATTCTTCCTCAATATTATTCCATGGATTATCAGTAACTTGTTTAATACCTAATGATAACTTGTGTTCTTTATTTGATAAATCTAGAATCTTAATTTTCACTTTATCACCTTTATTAAGAACATCTTTTGGATGTTTTACAATTTCTGTCCATGACATATCAGATATGTGTACGAGACCATCAACGCCTTCTTCTAATTGTACAAAAGCTCCATATTGAGTTAAATTTTTGACAATACCCTCATGAATGCTATCTACTTCGTATTTTTCTTCAATTTTATCCCAAGGGTTATCTTGTAATTGTTTTATACCTAAAGATATTTTCTTTTCATCACTTTCAACAGTTAAAACTTTAGCCTCTAAATTATCTCCAATTTTAAATAAGTCTGTTGGATGTTTTATGTGACGTGTCCATGACATTTCTGAAACATGAACTAAACCTTCAACACCTTCTTCAAGCTCAACAAAAGCACCATATTTCATCATATTAACAACTTTTCCCTTAACAGTTGAATTAATAGGATATTTCTCATCTATTCCATCCCATGGCTCGCTTTGTAACTGCTTTAATCCTAACGATACTCTAACAGTTTCTGGGTCATAATCGATTATTTTGACTTGTATGGTTTCACCAATGCTAAGTTTATCAGATGGATGATTTATTCTTCCCCATGTTATGTCTGTAATATGAAGCAAGCCATCAATTCCACCTAAATCAATAAATGCACCAAAATCAGTAATATTTTTAACTGTACCTTCAAGTATATCACCAACTTTTAATTTTTCCATTATTTCTTTTCTTCTATCATCTAAGTCATTTGCTAAAATTTCTTTTCTAGATAATACAATATTTTGTCTTAATTCATTAAATTTTACAATTTTAAAATCACTTTCCATTCCTACATATTCATCAAAATTAGTGATAGGCTTAATATCAATTTGAGATCCTGGTAAAAAACCTTGTACAGGATCTAAATCAACTATCATTCCACCCTTAATTCTCCGAACTATCTTTCCTGTTATTATTTCAGAATTTTCAAATTGTTCTCTAAGCTTATCCCATTTTAACATAAATTTAGCTTTTTCTCTTGATAGGATAAGATTACCTTTTCTATCTTCAAAAGTAATGATAAAAACATCAACTTTCTCACCTATAGTAGGAACTGATGAATGAAATTCACTTTTAGAAATAATTCCTTCAGATTTAAAACCAATATCTACAAACACATCACGATCAGTAACTCTTACAATGGTACCTTGAACAACATCTTTTTCTTTTTTATCTAGACCAGATTCATACATTTCATTATTATTATCAGATTCCGACATTACTATATTATCCAACTCATCAAATTCATATTGTTTGATATTAATTATAGATTTATCAAGATAGTCCATAATTTTATTCTCTGATACTGATGTATCATTAGCGGATTTAGGTTCATTAGTATCAGATTCTGAAACAATATCCACAGTTTCAAGTATTTCAGATTTTTGTTCAGTAGAAGTTTCTTCAATTTGATTTTCTACTTCTTGTTCTTGGTTATTTTTTAAGTTATCTTTATTATCGTTTATCATTTTAAGTTAAATACCTCTCAGTACCTATGGTTTAGTTATTAGTTATTATGTTAAAAAGTTTAATTACTTGCTCTTCAATGGTTAATAAAGTCGTATCAACTATAATAGCATCTTTTGGTTGAATTAAAGGTGATATTGATCTATTTGAATCAATTTTATCTCGCTCTAATAAAAGCCTACACATTTCATCTATAGATTTAGCATTAGTAGAAGAATCCTTCAATCTTCTTGATGCTCTAACTTTTATATCTGCTTGAATAAAAAACTTATAATCTGCATCAGGAAAGACGTGTGATCCAATATCTCTACCTTCTACAACAATATCTTTATTAGATGAAAATATTCTCTGCAGTTCAACCATTTTTTTTCTTACAGCAAAAATTTCACTGACATTACTAACATTTTCATTTATTACATCACTCCTAATGAAATCATTAACGTTTATTTTTTGAATTAACACATCAAAGTTATTTGATTTATATTCAATACTTAAATCGATTTCATTTAAAGCCGATGATATTTCAACTGAATTAGATATATCAATTTTATTATTTAAAAAAAATAATGTTACAGCTCTATACATTGCACCAGAATCTAAGTAAATAAATTTTAGTTTTTTTGCAAGTAATCTTGCTGTTGTACTCTTACCTGAACCAGCAGGCCCATCTATAGCTATTATCATTGTACTTTATACCTCATTACAAAAAGCCACGTAATATAGGAATAAGCCCTCCAAAATTGAAAAGACTTTATTTAATTATTTGATTTAATTCAATTTTAGATAATTTTCTATATTTTCCTGGATTAAGATTGTTGAGCTGAAACCCTGCAAAGAAATATCTATGTAAAAGCGTTACCTTAGCACCAAAATTAGAAAATATTTTTTTAATTTCTCTATTTTTTCCTTCGGAAAGTATTACATCCCACTCATAATTATTACCTAATTGCGAAGACTGATGAATTTTAGCTTTAACTTTAGTTCCATCTTCTAATCTACAGCCATTTTTTATATTTTTGATATCAGCAGTATCAATTTTACCTTTAGTCTTGACATAATATTTTTTTTCTTTACCATATTTAGGATGACTTAAAAAATTAGCTAAATCACCATCGTTTGTTAATAAAATAATACCAGTAGTATCTCTATCAAGTCTTCCAATAGTAAATAATCTTAAGTTAGTATCTATTAAGTCAATTACTTTATTACGATCATGTGTATCTTTTGAAGTACATATGTATCCTTTTGGTTTATTTAATAAATAAACAATTCTATCATCCTCTATATCTACATATTTACCATTACACATAACAACATCTTCATTTATAACTTGATAACTAAAATTTGTTTCAACAGCACCATTAATAGAAACTTTTCCAGTTCTTATCAATTCATCACAATTTCTTCTTGAATCAACACCACATCTAGCTAAAAATTTATTCAGTCTCATTATTTTAATAACTCTTTAATATCAGTATTATTTTTAAGTTCATTTATATCATTTAATCCAAATAAATCAAGAAAATTTGAAGATGTAATATAATGAATTAATTTTTTTTCAGTTTTTTTGAATCTTTGAATTTTAATTATTTTGTTGTCTAATAGTTTTTTGATAACACCACTAGAATCGACACCTCTAATTGACTCTATCTCAATTTTAGAGATTGGTTCTTTAAATGCAATTATGCTCAAAACCTCTAATGCTGCATTAGATAATTTATATCTTTGATTACTATTTTTAACCAAGTTGATATATTTATGATATTCTTGATGGGTTCTAAATTGATACCCTGAATCAATACAATCAATATAAACCCCTTTTTTCGCAACTTTATATTCATCATTCAAAGATTCTATATAAGATTTAATTTTTTCATCACTAAGATTAGAATTAAGGATTTTTCGTATGGTTTTAGAGTTAACTGAATCAGGACATGCTAATAAAACAGTTTCTATAATTATTTTTTCATTCATAATTAGTTATTGTTATTTATTAAATAAATTTCATCATAGGATTTTTTTTGTTCAATTTTAATCATACCCTTTTTAATCATTTCAAGCAAAGCTATAAATGTACATACTAAATAAGCTTTACTTTGATTTGACTTAAAAATTGATTTAAAAGCTAATCTTTTTTTATTAGTTATTTTTTTTTCAATGACACGAATTTGCTCTTTTATTGAAAATGACTCATTAAAAACTTCATGAATATTATTGTTCGGTACATTTTGTATTAAATTTTCAAATGTTTTTATGAGCTCATATAAATCTAAATTACCTATAGCAATATTATCTTCAATATTGAATGAACTTTGAAAGCTCTCATTAATTAGTGTCTTATGTTTTTCAAAATAATTATTACCCATTTTAGAAATTCTTCCACTAATTTGTTTAAATTTTTTATACTCGATTAGCTTCAAAACTAAATCTTGCCTAGGATCAATTATCTCTTCATCATCTATTGAATCTTGCGGTAGCAGCATTTTAGATTTAATCTTCATGAGCAGGGATGCCATATATATAAATTCTGCACCAATCTCAATATTTTTATCTTTTATTTCATTCAAATGCTTTAAAAAATCATTGGTTATTTTAGATATTGGAATATCATATATATTTAACTTATCTCTTTGAATGAAAAATAACAATAAATCAAGGGGACCTTCAAAGTCATTAATATTTATTTTATAGGACATATTTATCTAAGATTTTTAACTAAACCAATTTTTCTATATACCTTATTCAAGGTTTTATATGCTTTATGTCTAGCCTTTTCTGCACCTAGTTGTAATATTTTTTCGATATGACCTTTATCTTTCATAAGTAAATCATATTCTTTTTGAATGGGGGTTAAATAATCAACTAATATATCACCTAAATCATTTTTAAAATCAGAATACATCTTACCTTTATAATCATTTTCAATTTCAGAAATAGTTTTTCTAGTAACTACTGAGTATATAGTTAAAAGATTTGCCAAACCATGCCTATTAGGATCATAGATTATGTCTGACCTAGAATCTGTTACCGCCCTTTTAATTTTCTTTTTTATAACTGATGGTTGATCTAAAAGAGAAATAACGTTATTTAAATTAGTATCTGATTTTGACATTTTTGATTTTGGGTCTTGAAGGCTCATTATTCTAGAACCATGTTTTGAGATAAATGGCTCAGGAACTGTAAAGGTTTCCGAATATTGATTGTTAAATCGTAATGCTATATCACGTGTTAATTCAAGATGTTGCTTTTGATCTTGACCAACAGGAACTAAATCTGCCTGATATAATAGAATATCAGCTGCCATTAAAACAGGATAAGTAAATAATGCAGCATTAATATTAGTGTCAAGCTTTTTAGATTTGTCTTTATATTGAGTCATTCTGTTTAATTCACCCATATAAGTTAAGCTGTTTAATACCCAAGATAGTTCTGCATGTTGACTTATATGGGATTGAATAGCTATTGTGCTTTTTTCAGGGTTAATTCCACATGCAATGTATTGAGCTGCAAATGATAAACACCTAGACCTTAATTCTGAAGGAACTTGTTTAACAGATAATGAATGTAAATCAACAATTAAAAATATACTATCATATTCATTTTGTAATGAAACCCAATTTTTAATAGCACCAATATAATTTGCAATACACAAATTTCCAGAGGGTTGAATGCCAGATAATATAATCTTTTTTTTATCCATATTAATTAGTCTCTTTCATAAATAAGTAAGGTCTCCAAGAACTTTGAGCATTAGATAATTCATTTTGTAAATGAAATAATATAGAAGGAGCTTTGGGTTTTTTAATTAAATTCATATCAATATCTTTAAGAAGTTTATTACCTTTTTTTGTATTACATGGTATACATGCCGCAACAAGATTTTCCCATGATTCACCGCCCCCTTTATCTTTTGGAATAATATGGTCAACAGTCATAAAATTATCCTTAGAATTGCAATATTGACAAGTCTGAGCATCACGTTTGAGTATATTTTTTCTACTTAATGGTATTCTCTTCTTATTAAATCTAACATAATCTTTTAATCTTAAAACGGAAGGGATTTGAATGGATAAATTAATAGAATGAACCTCTTCAACATACTGCTCTAAGACTTCAACCTTATCAGTAAAAGATAGTATAATTGCCCTCTTAGCATTAACTGTCATCAGAGGTTGATAGCTCTGATTTAATAATAATACTTTCTTATTAAGAGATTCGCTCATTAAATAATCCTTTTGTAGACATTACACCATATAATTTATCATATAAATCTTTATTATCTTCTAAATTTTCAACTTTTACACTTCCAGAGGAATGGATTATTTTTCCATTACCTAAATATATACTAACATGATCAATAATATTATCTTTAGCAAAAAAAATTAAATCACCTGAATTAATATCATTATAATCTATTTTAACTAGATTTTTATTTTTAATTTGCTCTGATGCATCTCTTGATAAATAAATTCCACACATTTTAAAAACAGTTTGAACAAATCCTGAACAATCAAAACCTAATGCGCTTTTACCCCCCCATAAATAAGGTGTCCCTAAAAAAGAATTGGCATAAGATATCATAGAATTTACATCTTTTATCTTACTATCTAAATTTGACCAACTATTTGATAAATCTTCTGCTTTGGTTGAAGTGTAGAATTTATGAATCCAACTTATATAATTATCCCACTGCTTAACTTTATACCAATTATCTTGAGTTTCTAAAATTTTCAAATTTTCATTAATCAAAGCTTGAGTTACAAGTTCTGACTTAAATGAAGGTTCGCTATATAAATTTGCTACTAATGTCTTTACAACGCAGTTTTTATTCATAGTTAATTTATTTTTAGAAATTTTCTTTTACCTACTTTTAATATGCTTAAACTACCTTTATTTACATTAGTATTAATATCTGAAATTTTCATATCATCAAGCTTTACTGCACCTTGCTTTATCATTCGTTTACCTTCACCTTTACTTGTTACCATTGCATGATTAAGCATAATATCTATCAACTTAGAATCTTCTTCTAATGTAATTTCAGGTATATTTTCAGGAATATCTTTTTTTATAAATAAACTATCAAAATCTTCTTCTGCTTTAAATGCTTTTTGCTTGGTATAATAAATTTCAACAATTTCTCTTGCTAATCTTCTTTTTAAATCTCTAGGATTAGCGTTTCCTTTTTCAAAATCTAACTTTATTGCCTCAAAGTCTAAAACTCTAGTACAATATTCAAAATACTTAATTATTAAATTATCAGGAATAGACAATGTTTTACCATACATATCAGATGGGGAATCTGAAAATCCAATGTAATTATCATATGATTTAGAC
Source organism: uncultured bacterium (assembly GCA_964646655.1). Lineage (GTDB taxonomy): Bacteria > Fidelibacterota > Marinisomatia > SCGC-AAA003-L08 > D37C17 > TMED6. Next base: position 10,152 of record CAZYFB010000019.1, on the reverse strand, counting down.
ATTTTCTCAACACCATCTGTACCCTCAATTAGTGGTGTCGTAATAATTACTTGTGGTTCTAAATTAGACTCTTTTTGTAAAGCTCTTCCCACTAATAAATTAAACTTTTGATCAGTCCCTCCAAGCTCAACGTCTGAATTGATGTGCACACTATCATAACCTTGCGCTAAAGGATATAAAAATTCATGTAAAGAAATTGGTTGACCACCACTATATCTTTTAGTAAAATCATCTCTTTCAAGCATTCTTGCAACAGTATAATTTGATGCTAACTTGATAACATCATTAAAATTCATTCTTGATAACCAATCTCCATTATGAACAATTTTTAATAATTTAGAATCAAGTATCAAACCAGCTTGATCCATATAAGATTTTGAGTTTTCAAATACTTCATCTTGATTTAATTGTGGACGGGTTTTATTTTGTCCGGTTGGATCTCCAATCATTGCTGTGAAATTTCCAATCAATAATATGGCGGTATGTCCTAAATCTTGAAAGTCTTTTAGTTTTCTAAGAACAACTGAATGGCCTAAATGTAAGTCAGGCCTACTAGGGTCACAGCCTAATTTTATATTTAGTGGTTTATTATTTTTTAATGATTTTTGTATTTTTTTTACTAACTCATTTTCTGGAATGATTTCTTCAGTTCCAACTCTTATTAAATCCATCTGCTCATTCAAACTAGGAAATTTACTCATTATAGTTTATCCTTTAAATTTCTATCAATTCTTCTTTTTGTTTCTCTGTCTTTAATATCACGTCTTTTATCCCACTTCTTTTTACCTTCACCAAGACCGAACTCTAATTTAGCTCTACCATTTTTAAGATATAATCTTAGTGGTACAAGAGTTTTACCTTTTTCATCGACCATTTTTTTTATCTTTAAAATTTCACGCTTATGCATCAAAAGTTTTCTATCTGAATCAGGCTCATGGGATGCGTAACCAGCGTTCTCATAGTCACTTATATTCATTCCAACAATATAAAGTTCATTACTATAAATTCTTACATATGCTTGCTTAATTGTAACTCTACTGTTTCTAATGGATTTTATTTCAGACCCTGTCAAAACCATACCAGATTCATATTTATCTATGATACTATAATCATGCGTGGCTTTTCTATTTGTAGCAACAACCTTTATTCCCATATGAATAATATAATATTAATGAGATAAAAAAAGAATGTAATGTTTGATAAATTCTGTGTATAAAAGATTAAAATTCAGAGGAAGCAATAACTTCAATATCCCAATTCTCATCTGAATCATAACCCCATTTACTTAAAACTTTTTCTACAGAGTGTTTATTGAATGAATCGTTATCAATTTCCATTGAAATAATCCCAACTTCAACTGATATTTTAGCAGATGATACACCATCTAGAACTTTTAAATCTTTTTCAACTTGATCTTTGTTTAGCTCCAAATGAGCTGATTCAACATGAATTAAAACTTGAGCATCAATTGCATTTTTATTTGAAGAAGTTAAAAATATAAGAAAAGCTGCTAAGCTAAGTGTAATAAATATTGTTTCTGTAAGTAGTTTATTTCTCATATAATTAACCTATTTTAATTTAAGATAAACTTAATATATGATGCAAGGATTTAGTTAAAGTAATTTATTAAGTGATTATGATAACTGAATTTTATATTTATTACGCTTAATCTTCTTTTACAAAGTATAGATTAATACTTCCTACAATAAGTAGCATCAATACTACTGATACACCGTATCTTTGTGCTTGAACTGAAGATAGATCGAAGTATTTTAATGAGAGCATTGTTACTTGTGCAAGTAAGAACGGTCCTAAAAATGCAGTGATTTTACCTGAAAAAGCGAAGAAACCAAAAAATTCATTTTCTTTACCTTTAGGGCAAAGCTTTGACATAAGTGATCTACTAGATGATTGATTTGGACCAGAAGCAAAACCTACAAGAACACCTGCAATCCAAAAAAATGTTTCACTATTTACAAAAACTACTATTATTGTTGCTATAAGAAGTAAAAAGTTTGAAATCTGAATCATTTTCTTAGGTCCTATGTAATCATCAATGTATCCCATAATAAATGAACCGACACCAGCAGCAATACCTAAAATAATTCCAAAAGTTAACATTTTTTCTAAACCAAATCCATAGACACCATTAGCTATAATACCACCAAAAGAAAAAATTGTAATTAATGCATCATTGTAAAAAAGTCTTGCAATTAAAAATCTAACTGTATTTTTATATTTCCTTATATCAGAGAATGTGTTTTTAATTTGATTAAATGAATTTTTTATTAAATCAGTATTAATTTTATTTTTTTTAGTATCTTTTTCTAACCATAAAAAAGTAGGTATACTAAATACTAAAAACCAAATAGCTACCAATAGATTCATTGATCTATAATTTTGACCAAAATCCTTAGAAATTCCAAACATAGGCGTCTCAGGTAAAGCGATTGTCACAAGACCTAGAAACAATGCAAGTAAACCACCTAAATAGCCAAAAGAATACCCAAACCCTGAAATCTTACCAGCATTAGTATTATTAGTCAATGTAGGTACATATGAATTACAAAACACACAACCCATCTCAAAAGCAACATTAGCTATTATGAAAATAAATAAAGCTAGAAATATATCTCCTTTTAAAGGAAAATAAAGAAGAAAAGTAAATACTATGCATATTAAAGTCCAGTATAATAAAAATGTTTTTCTATAACCCCCCTGGTCCGCAATTGCCCCCATTATTGGAGATAAAAAAGCTATAATTATAGCGCATAGAGTTACTGCATTGCCCCAATATACTTGGCCTAAGGCAGAATCTCCTACTATGTAATCAGTAAAAAAAGCTGAATATATAAATGTTACTACAATTGTAGTGAAAGATGAGTTTGCAAAATCATAAAAACACCAACCTAGTATTTGTTTATTAGTATTTTTCATATTTACCTTTAATAATTAAAATTAAATCCTTAAATCCTTTAATAGAAAAAACAAAAAACATTACAATAAATGCAAAAATTCCTAATATAAAAACTATCTGCCATAATAATTTCCAAAACATACTAACTTACTCCTTTGTCAGGAAATAATATTGATCCTAAAAACATCAATAAGAATGTAAAACATAATGTTATAATACCAATTTGTTCAGGCATGTAAGTAATTGATAAAGCGTTTCTTATTGGTTCTAAACCAACTAATGCTGACAATCCACCTATAAGCGCTAAAATAGCACCTGTTGAAGAAGCAGCTTTCCAGTATAACCCTAATATTAAAACCGTAATTGCACCAGTAAAATATATTGCGCCAGTTATCCCTAAGTAAGACCAGATAGAATCTGTACCATTATAAAATAATCCCCAATACAGTATATAAAAACCTAAAATAAGAATTATAAATCTACTAATATTAATCTTAAACTTTGATGTTAATTGTTTACCAGATAAAGGTTCTATTATATCGTTTACAATAATTGTACTCCAACACAATAAATAGCTATCATGAGTACTCATAAATGCTGACAACATCCCTGCAACAACCAAGCCTAATAAACCAACAGGTAAAATTTCTACTATAAATCTTGGCATTAACATTAATGTATCTATATTTGAATTCTGTTCATTAAAATAAACGAAAGCACAAATACCAATAAAACATGGAATCATAAATCTTATCAAAAAAGATATAGAAGACCACATATATTGCCTTTTAACTATTTCAGAATTTTTTAAAGTTAAAGCTCTTGTAATTGCTGTAGGCCACACTACAGCTGAAACAAATGCTAAAATCATTTGCCAAAAAACATATGAAGTTCCTTTTGTAACAAATGGATTGTATGGATTTTCAGATAATGATTCAATGCTTGAAAAAATATTATTCCATCCAAGTGTTTTTATTGAAAAAATAACAGTAAATATTAATCCAAATGATAAAACGATAAATTGAAAATAATCTGTAACAATAACAGATAGCATACCTCCCATCATTGTGTAACATAAAACAACACACAATAAAATGATCATTATAAATTTTAATGCGTCATCGTTTGATTCATAACCAAAAATACCTTGAATGAATTTTGCACCTATATTTAAGAATATCCCCATATTCAACATACCACCAACTACCAATAAAACAGCTCCAATTATTCTGGTTTTTTTGCCAAATCTTTGACCATAAAATTCTGGAATACTTTTAATATTCATTTTTCTTAAGTTTTCAACAACAAAACCACTTAAACCAACTGCTAATGTTACAAAAAAGCCAAAAAGACCAATATGAAAAGCAGAAAAATACTGTAGGGCACCTTCTTGAGAATTATACATAACTGTAATTAAACCTAACTCTGTACCAAGCATACTTGTAACACCAAGTGATAAAGGTAAATTTTGATTTGCTATCATAAAATTTGAAAAGGTGTTAACATTATTTCTCATAATAATACCAAAAGAGAAGATTGTAAATAAATAAATACAAATAATTGATATGTCTATATAACTCATTGTTTATGTTTTTGTTTATAAATTAAAAAATCTTTTCTTTGTTCTTTAAATTTAACAACATCGTTATCAATTTTATATAAAATATTGTTGATATTGTTATTTTTGTTGATAGCTAATCTTAAATCTGAACTTCCATATAACGTATCAAAAAATGAATCATTAAAATTAAATTGCTCATAATCATTAAAATGAACTAATAAATCAATTGCAAATTCTAATGGCTCTATACTTTCATCTATATACTCAATATATATACCATTACATATTTGATTTTCATATTTTGGAGTTTTGGCACCTTTATTAGATAATGGTTTAAATTGTAAACTATTGATGATAACTTTGTTTCCATATTTCGTTTTCTTCAAATATTCAATATAAGCCATTAATTTATCTAAATCTACCCATGGTGCACCTATTATACTAAAAGGGTTATTAGTTCCCCTACCCTCTGATATATTTGTTCCCTCAAATAAACACATACCATTATAAACAAACGCAGTTTCTTTATTTGGGATATTTGGAGATGGTGATATCCATTTGTAGAATTGACTTTTTTTAGGAATTTTTTTCATTTTAATAATTTCTAAATCTTTAACTTTTTTTTGGTCTTTTAGCCATTTCATTTCATTAATCATTAGACATAATTCACCTATAGTCATCCCATGCCTTATAGGAATTGGATGCAAACCTATAAATCCAAACTTTTCCCTAATTGGTCCATATACTAACATGCCCAGTGGATTAGGTCTATCTAGAACTATTACTGAAATGTTATATTCTGAAGCAATCTCCATCATATATGTTACTGTACTTAAATAGGTATAGTAGGATGATCCAATATCTTGTATATCAATAAGTATTACATCAATATTAGTTATATCATTTTCAGAAGGTTTTCTTTTACTACCATAAAGACTAATAACATCAATATTTTTATATTTATCATCATCAATGTTTTCCCCATTAGCATAGTTAGAATAAAAACCGTGTTCAGGTGCAAAAATTTTCAAGGACTTATGAATATTTGTATCTAAAAGCAAATCAACAATATGCTCTCCATTTTTATTTGATGAAGATTTAATAGCTAATAAGCCAATATTTTTATCTTTAATTAGATTAAGATGTTTTTTAAAAAAAATATCAATACCATAATCAGTTGGACTTGGAAAAAATAATTTAGTTACAAAATAAATAGAAAAAATCTGTATAATTACAAAAATTGTAAAGTATTTTTTCATTTGATTATCTTTTCTATGAAATTAACCAATAAAGTAGATATTAAATTTATTATAAAACATATAAGTATTAATAATGTCCAAGCTATACCTAAATAAGCACATAAATAAACTACAATAAGTCCAAAAATATTACCAATGATAATAGATGTTTTTGAAAAATCTAAGTTAATCTTTAGTAGTATAAAATAGCTTAATAATATCCCATAGGTAAATGATGCAATCTTTATACCCGTAATAATCAAAGCATCATTAGATTCATCAAAAATTAATGCCATACCAGTAAGAGCTAATGACCAAAAAAGTCCTACAAAGAATTTCTTCTTATTAGTAAACTTAATGTCAAAATCAACGAATGTAGAGGAAGTTAGTGAATTAATAGATGAGCTTAAAGTTGACATTGCTGCAGAAAAAACTCCAGCAACTAAAATGCCCTTTACTCCAATCGGTAAGTCTGAAATTATAAAATGAGCAAACTCTCTATCTTTTTCAAAAACCACATTACCATTACTATAAAATTTTGCTAGCAAATAACCTACAAATAAAAATATTAAAAACTGAAAAAAAACTAAAAAACCACTGCCAATTATAGATTTTTGAGCAGATTTAAGATCTTTGGTACAAAGAGCTCTTTGTACCATCATATAATCTACGCCATGTGAACACAGAGATAATAATAAACCTCCAATAAATGCATTTAGAAAATAATAAGAATCAAATAACATTCCTTTAGAAGAAACTTGAGTTTTAATTATATCTTGACTTAAAAAATTATTAAATGTCGATAAAAAATCTAAGTTAAGATTATTCATTATATAAAAAATGGAAAATACTCCACCAAATATATATATAAAAAATTGAATTGAATCAATATTAATAATTGCCTTAACTCCTCCTAAAATTGAATAAACCAAGGTAATAAGACCAAGTATAACTATACAAATTTCAATAGGTATATTCAATATTTGTTGAATAACAATAGCAGTCAAAAGAAATCTTACACCATCTGCTAGTAATCTTGTACATAAGAATATTAAGGAAGCAACTTTTTGTATCAATTTGCCAAATTTATTACCAATCAACTCGTATATAGTAATTATATCTGATTTAAAATACATTGGTAGTAAATAAAATGATGATAAAATTCTACCAAATATATATCCTAAAGCTAATTGTAAAAAAAATAAATTATCGCCTCTATAACCTATACCTGGTAGACTCATAAATGTTAATAAAGATGTTTCTGTAGCCACAATAGAAAACATTGATTTTTTCCATCCTACAGTTTTATCACCTAAAAAATAGTTTTTTGAGGAAGATTTACTACTATAATGAAGTACAGATTGATATATGAATAAAGAACAAAATACAAACAAAATGGTAATATCAAATAAACTCATCTTTTAACTTAAAATAACTTCCATCAAAGAATTATGAAACTGTCTTCTGAATTTGTGCATTCCCTGTTTATTCCTAGTTGGATAAGTTCTATTAGTTAGTAATATGATAAATAGTTGTTTATTCGGATCAATCCACAATGAAGTTCCTGTAAAACCTAAATGACCAAAAGATTTATCAGAAAAATAATCACCTGCAGAACTATTACCATTTAATGAAGGCGTATCCCAACCTAAAGCATAGTCTGATTCTAATGGTATATTTTGTTTATTAATTGATTTTTTTACAGAATATTTACTAAAAACTCTTGAACCATTATATATTCCATAATTAAGAATTGTTTGTGCATATTTAGCAATATCCAAGGCATTAGAAAAAAGCCCAGCATGACCTGAAATTCCACCCATGATATGAGCATTTTCATCATGAACTATCCCTTTAATTACTGACTTTCTATACAATTCATCAATTTCAGTTGGTGGTATATTTTCAATGATAGAGGAAGGTGGATTATAATATGTATTTTTCATGTTAATTGGATTTATAATCCAGCTTTGAACTAAATTTTCAAATTTTCTTCCTGTTACCATTTGAGCAATATCCATTAATAAAATCATACCTAAATCGCTATAGACAAATTTGCTTCCTGGTTTTGTAGATAATTTTTGTTTTGTTGTAATATCTTTTATAATATCATTATAATTATTAACTGATGTATCAAGATAATATTGCTCATACGCTTTTAAACCTGAAGAATGTGTCAACAAATGTTTGATTGTAACTTCATCCTTCCATTTACCCTTAAATTCAGGATAGAATTGAGAAACTTTATGATTTAGATGTAATAATTTTTTTTTAATTAATTTCATAATTACAGGTGTTGTTGCTAAAACTTTTGTCAGGGATGCAACATCATAAATAGTTTCAGAATTTATATTATTGCTATCAGGATTGAATGTTTGTTTTCCAAAGGATTTTTCTGCTAAAATTTTAGCATCTTTAACTACTAGTATTTGAGCTCCAGGAAATAGCTCGTTTCTTATTGCATTGTTTATAATATCCCAGGTTGTATTAAAATCAAATTTTTGATCATCATAATTGAATATAGAGGATTTCCTTATTACTTTTAAACCAGTACCTTTTTTTAGATTATCATCCAAATCTATAGGTAAGGTGCCTATGATATTTGACCTTCCAAAAATTGCATTTGCTGCAGCTTTTTGAGAAACAGACCCATAACCATAAGTACATAAGTAAGTATTAATAGATGAATAATCATTTAAAAAAGGACTACCAAAACTAACAACTATAAATGGAATGTTAGAGTTCTTTAATTTATTTATTAATTTTAGATGGGTTGAATTAATGGTTGATTCACCCTTGTTCATTCTTATTTTTACAAGTGTTGAAATAACAATTTTATCATATTGTTTTAACTGGTTTAGCAGTTCATTAATTAATAGATCAGACAACTCATAATTAACAAATATGTTTTTTACATTACCATGGGTATAATTTATATCTGATCTAAAAGTTTTTAATGTTTGATATCCATTATCATCTGTTGTTAATACTAAATGTGCCAATCTATTAATTTTTTCGGGATGTAAAGGAATTTGATTGTCATCATCTTTAACAAGAGTCATAGTTTGAGATGCTATCTTTGAAGCAACTCTTAGATTTTCTTTAGAACCAACAACTGTTGACATTTTTTCAAAATCTAGTAAATTATTAAATAAATTGAGTTTACGTTTTGATTGAATAATTTTTTCTACTGAGAAATCAATTCTTTCTTCAGATATTCTACCAGTTTGTACAGCCTTATATATTGATTCTAAAGTTCTTTCTACATCAATTGGTAATAAAATAATATCTGCTCCAGCCTCTATTGCTCGTATTGCAGATTCTCCAGACCAAGCCTCACCAGTTATACCGCTCATTTCCATACCATCAGTTATTATTAAACCTTTAAAATTCCATGATTCTCTTAATAACTCAGTAGTGATTTTATAAGAATGGCTCGCAGGTTTATTTGAATTGTCTAAAGCTGGCATTGCGATATGTCCAGTCATTATCATTTTAACATCATTATCTACTGCATTTTTAAATGGTTTTAATTCAATTCTATTTAATTCTTCTAAAGAGTTATGTATTACAGGTAATGAAGTGTGGCTATCAATAGAAGTATTACCATGACCTGGAAAATGTTTTGGACATGCAAATAAACCTTGATCTTCAATACCTTTAATAAACTCTAAGCCATATTCTGAAACTATTTCAGAATCATCACTATAAGCACGTAAATTAATGATTGGATTATCAGGATTATTGTTAACATCTAATACTGGCGCAAGTATCATATGTACGCCTAATTCTTTTGCTTCTAAAGCAGTAATTTTTCCTTGTAAGTATGCATTGGAGCTATTTCCTGTTGCAGCAATAGCCATATTTGAAGGAAATAATGTAGCACCCTTCATTTGTTGACCAGCTCCTCTTTCAAAATCTGAAGCAATTAAAAGAGGTGTTTTAGAAATTTTTTGAAAATATTTATGATTATTATACATTCCATGCACATTACCATTACCATCAAAAGTTATCAATCCACCAACTTTGTAATCAATAATCCATTTGTGGATTTGTTTTTTATAATAGCTGTCACTTGTATAGTAATCACTTCTAATACGCACCATAATCATTTGAGCTATCTTTTCTTCTAAAGTCATTTTTTCTATTGTAATATTGTTAAGATTACTAAAAATCATAGATATAAATATAAAAACATATAATAGTTTTCAAGGTAAAAAATCTATAGCTCAAAAAATTGAAGTTATAGGAACCGCTGCTGCTGATGTAGCTTCTAAAATACAGCCAAAAACAGACGTTGAAGAAAAAGATATGGCTAGTAAAGAAATTGTTATTACTCCTTTAGGTGAACAATTCATAAATGATTTAAAAGATGCTGATAGTGGTATAACCAATGAAACATTAGTTGATACATATTTATCACCTAGTACATTGCC
>CAZYFB010000018.1:15257-18931 GCA_964646655.1 uncultured bacterium | reverse complement strand
TTTAAAAATTTTTATTAAATAAATTAAATTATAATCTATATATTTAATCATCCCTTTGAACCCAAAATTTGTGAGTGAATGCTATATGGATTTAGAACAAAAATCAATTAATTTTGCTAAAGGTCTTATTATGGACACAGTTAGAAAAGCTAACTCTGGACATACTGGTGGCCCACTATCATCTTTAGATTTTACATATGTTTTATTTAAAGAATTTTTAAAATTTGACCCTGATGATCCTAATTGGTTTGATCGAGATAGGTTTGTCATGTCCATTGGTCATGAATCAGCTCTGCTTTATACACTACTAACTTTTATGGGATGGTTAGATGTTGATGATTTAAAAAAATTTAGACAGCTAAATTCAAAAACACCAGGTCATCCAGAACGTGGATTAACTCCTGGCGTTGAAGCAACAACAGGTCCACTAGGACAAGGAGTGGGAAATGCTGTTGGTATGGCCATATCAGAGTGTATTTTAAGAAAACAATTTGGCGATGATGTTGTAAACCATTATACTTATGTACTTCATGGTGATGGAGATATCCAAGAGCCTGTGGCTCAAGGTTCTATTGCACTTGCAGGACATTGGGGTCTTGGAAAACTTATTGCTTATTATGATGCAAATGATGCTCAAATATCAGGAAAAGTAGGAAGATCAGATTCAACCGATTATGAAAAAATGTATTTAAGTCATGGGTGGCAGGTTATAAATGTAGATGGACATAATAGAGATCAAATAAGATCAGCTATTAGACAAGCTCAAATGGAATATGAAAAACCAACTGTTATCATAGGAAAGACTATTATGGCACATGGATGTGCTAATATGGAAGGAGATCATAATACTCATGGAGCTCCATTACCACCTGATGAAATAAGTGCAACAAAAGTAAAATTAGGATTAAATCCCGATAAGTTTTTTGATTTACCATCTGATGCCATTGATGATTTTAGAAGTTCATATGATTACTCTAGAGAAGAGGTAAAAGCGTGGAATTTTAATCTTTCAAAAAGAATGGAAGATAAAGTCTTTAAACAGGATTGGGAAATGGCATTAAATGAAGTATTACCAAATATAGAGTGGCCTTCATTTGAAACAAATCAAGAAATTGCAACAAGAAAAGTATGGGGATCTGTAATAGAATCATTAGCACCAAATAAAAAAACTTTAGTTGGAGGTTCAGCTGATTTAGAGCCATCTAATGTAACTGCAGGTTTTGCAAAACTTGTAAAAGATTTTACAAAAAATAATCATTCTGGTAGAAATTTTGCTTACGGAGTTAGAGAATTTCCAATGGGTGCAATAAATAATGGGATAGCTCAACACGGTGGTTTAAAAGTTTTTGGAGCAACATTTTTTGTATTTTCAGATTATGAAAGACCTGCTCTTAGGATGAGAGCATTACAAAACTTACCTGTAATTTCAGAATATACACATGATTCTATATTTGTTGGAGAAGATGGTCCTACACACCAACCAATTGAGCATATAATGGCATGTAGAATGATTCCCAATTTATTGGTGCTTAGACCTGGAGATGCTAATGAGGCTGTAATTGCTTCAAAAATAGCATTTGAGCAAAAAGATAGACCTTCTATCATTCTATTAACACGCCAAAAAATTCCAGTTTTTGATAGAAATGTATATCCAAATGTTGAAAACGTTTACAAAGGCGGATATGTGATGAAAGAATTAAATGATGCAGATATGACAATTTTTTGTTCAGGTTCAGAGGTTTGGGTAGCTTTAGAAGTAACTAATTTACTATCTCAGTATAAAATAAGAGTAGTTAATATGATATCATGGGAGCTATTTGATGAACAGAGCGATTCATATAAAAAGGATGTAATTGGTACTACTGAATCTTTAAAAGTATCTATTGAAGCTGGAGTTACTACCGGTTGGCAAAAGTTTACAGGTTCAGATGGTTTAAATTTTGGAATTGATAGATTTGGAGAGTCGGCACCTGGTCATTTAGTAGCAGATGCTTTAGGTTTAACTCCACCTAAAATTGCTAAGTCTATAGAAAAGCATTTACATACAAGATAAATTCTTCTTTATTTTTTCAAAAAAAATTTATAAATTTTGGGCCGTACATTTTTGGGAGGAGATGTTTTATAATGACAAAGTGGGATAAAAAAAAGTTTATCAAAAAAACGAAAAGTGATTGCATGTCACATGTTTCAATGATAACAATGGATTTGATTAAATTTGCTGAAGATAACGCTGATCAAATAGTTTGGGGAAGCGGTGATCAATTTGGTACTATGACTTTCAAATGTAAATCCATTGATTATGGATTTTTACCTCTTTTTTATATTACTACAAACGGACGAATTAAGTTTTCAATAAATTTATTGAGATCTAAGGTTAATCAAATGGAAATAATTAGAGATTTTCAGTTAAAATTAGAATCAAGTTTTTTGATGGATTTTGACTCTTTAGATTACCCTTCAGATGTTTATCACCCACTAGAAGATATGTTTACTATGCGTTCAGAAGTAAATAAATTTATAACTACAATCCAAAGTCTCTCTGCAAGATTGCATCAATAAACTTTTTACTTAACAGTTTATTTCGTATTTTTAGAAGGTTAATTCATTAATCTTACATTATATGAAAAAAGCTTTATTCCTATTAATATTTTATATTTCAAGTCTATTGCCAAATGACTCAGAGCAACAATTATTTGTAAATGACTACCCAATATGGTCAGAATTTCCTGAGCAAATAATAGATGAAGACTGTATTAATGGTTGCATAGATGGTATATTTATTTTTGATTTGGAACCTTATATTGATGATCCAGATGGAGATATTATTACAATCTTAGATCCTAATTTAATTTCTGGACAAATACAAGAATTATATGTTGATTCTTTTCTCTTGCATATTAAACCAGCCCAGAATTTTTATGGAAATATTATTATAGAATTAACAGCAAATGATGGTGAGTTAAATTCTTCAACGCAATTTAATTTATTTGTTCAACCTATAAATGATGCTCCAGTCTGGTTGGAAATTGAAGAGCAAAACATTGGGGAAGACTGTAATTATGGATGTGAAAATAATTTGTTTACTTTAGATTTGGAACCATATTTTTTAGATCCAGATGGTGATATTTTGACATTATTGGGACCCGTATTAATTTCAGGTGAAGTTGAACAAATTTATGTATCATCTTATAATTTATACGTTGAATTAGTAGACAATTTTTTTGGTACTTTAAATATTCAAGTTATTGTTGATGATGGAGATGAGACATCTAATTCAAATATTTTTATTAATATAGAATCAATTAATGATTTACCTTATTTTTCTAATTTAGGCGATATAGTTTTTGATGAAGACCAAACATACCAGCAGGATTGGGCTTTTGATATATCAGGAGGAGCTGAAAATGAAAATCAAAGTGTATTTTTTACTGTTAATTTTGATGATGATGATTTGATTGATAACTACACATTATCTCCTGATGGCCAGCTTACCATAGTACCTGCATTAAATAAAAATGGCTCAACACCTTTTTCAGTAGTTATTATAGATAATGAATTCGATCAATCTGAACCTGTCAATTATAATTTAACAATTAATTCTATTAATGATAATCCTACTATAAACGATCAATCATTTATTATTTATGATGAAGATTGTGGTTCTGAAAGTTGTG
>CAZYFB010000018.1:0-15157 GCA_964646655.1 uncultured bacterium | reverse complement strand
ATATTGTAATTAACCCAGTTAATGATGAACCATTTTTCACTAATCTAGGTGATATAGTTTTTGATGAAGATCAAGTATATCAGCAAGATTGGGCTTTTGATATTTCAACTGGAGCATACAATGAGCAACAGCAGCTATTTTTTATAGTAACATTTCAAAATCCAGAATTAATTGAAAGTTATACACTTACACCAAATGGTATTTTTACTATCACACCAGTTGAAAATGCTTTTGGTGAAACAACTTTTGATGTTTATGCTCAAGATGAAGAATTTTTAGCTTCAGAGATAGCATCACATAATTTGATTATTAACTCTGTAAATGATTTACCTGAAATAAACGATCAATCATTTATTATTTATGATGAAGATTGTGGTTCTGAAAGTTGTGATGATACAAACAAATTAGTACTTAATATTGATATGTTTGATACATCAGATCCAGAAGATGATATTAATTTACTTACACTTCACATTGATCATAATAATATTGAAAGTGATTATACCACAGATGGTGACTTAGGTATATTTATAAATCAGGATTATAACTCTGAAAATGAAGGTGTTATCCAAGTTCCAGTCTATATTACAGATTCAGAAAATGCTCAAAGTGATATTTTTACTTGTGATATTGTAATTAACCCAGTTAATGATGAACCATTTTTCACTAATCTAGGTGATATTATTATAAATGAAGATAATAATTATTATCAAAACTGGGCTTTTGATATTTCAACTGGAGCATATAATGAAAATCAAGATTTAATTTTTACAGTAGTATTTAATAATCCTGATTTAATACAGGATTTTATTTTAGATGAAGAAGGCTATTTTAGTATTAATCCAAATTTAAATGCAAATGGTGAATCTTTATTTACAGTTTATCTTACAGATGAATTGTCAGGTCAATCAGAATCTTTCACTTACCAATTGACTATTAATCCGGTCAATGATTTTCCTCTGTTTGATTTTAACCCGTCATCTTATACTGTTGATGAAGATAGTGGTTTACATACAATAAATTGGGCATATAATATTAATCCAGGTGGAGGAAATGGTCAATTTATAGAAAGTGATCAAGATTTAAATTTTATAATAGAGACCACTTATGATGAAAGTTTATTTAGTATTAATCCTGAGATTAATATTAGTGACCTTAATCAAGCAATTCTTACTTTCAAATTAGATACTAACATGAATGGAAGTACTAATTTTTTAATAACTTTACAAGATAATGGTGATAACAAATTGGATGATGATGATGATACTAATGATGGTTTTAATATTAGTGAGACTATAGATTTTCCATTACAGATAAATCAAATTAATGATATTCCTGTATCTTTTAATGCATTTTCTGATTTAAGGCTTTATCAATTAGATGAATCAACATTTTATACTTTTGATAATGAAGATATATATTATAGATATCCCTACCAATCAGTTTATATAGAAAATCAATTACCAAATAATTTAAGGTTTGAATGGGAATGGATTGATTCACTAGATATTGATATTTATCCTGAAATAAATAAAGATATCTTAATGGAAAATGCTTATTATAGACTCGAAGCTGTAGAAGTTCTAAATCCTAATAATATCATCATATTAGCTGATAGTTTGATTTATAATATGAGTAATTCTGAAATCAAATATGAGATTGATATAGATAATAATTTAGCTAGAATCGATATAGATCTTACTCAAATAAATGGACTCGATAGAACAGGACTAACTGAGTATCATTGGAGAGTAGTATCTCAAAATTATCAATCTGACTACTTAGATTCAGATCCACATTATTTTACAAATGATGATTATGCTTTTTATATTGATATAACCTTGCCATTGGTTAATATGATCCCTCTATATGATGATATTTTTTCTGAAAATTTTGATTTATATATGTTGGGTTCAGAGAGGTTAATTGATTTTGGTGAAAATGACAGGCCAATTAAGTTATGGGTTGATTATGGAATGGATGGTACTGATGATCAAATTTTATTTCCTGCAGAAATTGATTCTACAAACTATATTTACTTTTTACCATATGCATTTTCAAATAGTGGAGATAGTAGATTACGATATCAAATGAGAGATCATGTACAAAATATTAATGCTGGTATTGAAGATATAAGTTTTGGTATAATAAATCCTATTAGCGATTCAAATTTAAATTTTTTCAATGGCTTTATAAATTTAAAAATACCTAAAAATGCATTTAATCAATCTATAAATTGTTTTGTAAAAACTGCAGATCAAAATTTTGATCAGGATAAATTCAATTTAATAGGTGATTTATTTAGCATTTATCCTAATGATATGGTATCAAATAAAAAAATAGAGTTATCATTTAATTTAAGAATTTTAGATTCAACATTTGATGAATCTAATTTGGCAATATATAGATTTGATTCGAATGATTTTTATTATTGTGATACATTTATTGAAGATGGTCATATAAAAACTATGATAGATAATTTTGGTATTTATGGAATATTTTATGATGAAAATCATTCTACTCAAGAAGTACTACCAGAACATCACATTTTAAGCAATAGTTATCCTAATCCATTTAATCCTAGTACCACAATTAACTTCTATATTCCAAATGATAATTTTGTTGATATATCTATTTATAACATTAAAGGAGAAAAAGTAAGAACATTAATTTCAGATTATATTAGTTCAGGTTACCATAATATAGTTTGGGATGGAAAAAATAATTTTAATTATAATTTACCATCTGGGTTTTATTTTATAAATATGCAATACAATAATAATATTGAAACAAATAAGGTTATAAAAATTAAATGATGAGATTATTTATAATATTATTTTTTATGTTTATGACTTCTTGTTATTCTGTAGTTTCAGAATATTCAGAAAACGAAGAAATTTTAGATTACACATATTATATTAATGAAGGTTGGAATATGTTTGAGGCAATTAATTTGTCAGATACATTGTTAATAGATCAGCATAGTGATTATTACGATTTATCATTGCAGTTTTTTAATATAGCTATACAAGCAATCGATTCAGAATTCTCTTCTCAAGAATTTGTAGGCCCCTATTATAAAGCATATAATGGGATAGGATGGAATCAACTTTATTATGCTGGAATCTATTTAAATGATAATGATAAAAGAGATTCTTTAAGAAATGAATCTATTGAAACATTTCAAATGTCTCATCAAGACCTATTAAATTCTGAATTTGAACAAATTTTGAACCAAGATTGGTGTGATATGTACTTAGGATTATTTTATACCAATTATTATTTAGGTTTATCGGATACTATATTTTTTAATTCAAGTTTATCTTATTCGGACACATTATTATCAATAAAGCCACAATACAGTTTTAATCATGATGATTTAGATTACAAAAATATCCATTATCTTAGAGGTAAGATATATTTAAGAAAACAACTTTATACTGAAGCATATAATGAAATTAAAGTAGTAATTGAAGATTGTGATCCCTATACAGGAGATGAAATAGATTTAAATAAATTATTTGATTGTTTTGATCAATTTTCTAATAATTAATATCTACATACTGTTACATTATACTATGTAATTTTTTTTATATTATTAGAGTATAATTTTTATGAAAAGGTTTATAAATATGTTTAAAATATTATTTTTATTAATATCACTATTATTTGCTGCTGAATTACCAAAAGAATTAACTGAATGGGAAATTGAGAATATGCATATAATTGACCAAATGCGTAATAGAACTGAACCTCCTCCAGGACCAGTAAGGGCAGTAGCTGAATATGAGCCAATGCAAGGTGTTTTAATAAGATATCCATTTGGTATTTCAACCTCTTTAATCAGAGAAATGTCGGAGGATGTAATAATTTATTGTTTAGTTTCAAGCTGGTCAGAAAATTCAGCATACAACTCAATGGATAATGCAAATGTTAATATGAATAATGTTGAGTTTATTATTGGTTCAACTGATTCATATTGGACTAGAGATTATGGACCATGGTGGGTTGTAGATGGAAATGGTGAGTATTCAATAGTAGATTTTACATACAACAGGCCTAGACCAAATGATAATCAGGCTCCTTTTAAAGTTTCAGAACATCTTGATGTTCCATATTATTCTGCAGATTTTGTGGCAACTGGGGGTAACTATATGACTGATGGATTAGGTATAGCCGCTGCTTCACATATTGCTTATACAGAAAATAATGAATGTAATACAAATGATGATGATAGTATACCATTAGAATCATGTAATTATGTTGACGATATTATGCTCGATTATTATGGAATTGATACTTACCATGTTGTAGCTGATCCAAATGATGAATATATTGATCATATTGATTGTTGGGGTAAATATCTTTCACAATCAAAGGTATTAATAAGATCGGTTCCTACTTGGCATGATCAATATGAAATGATAGAAGACGTTGCAAATTTCTTCGCATCTACAACAACTGAAATAGGTGAACCTTGGGAATTATTTAGAGTTTATACTCCAAATGATCAACCCTATACTAACTCCCTTATATTAAATGATAAAGTTTTTGTTCCAATAATGAATAGTTCTTGGGATGATGATGCTTTAGAAGTTTACAGAGATGCTATGCCAGAATATGAAGTTTTAGGTTTTACAGGCTCATGGCAATCAACAGATGCATTACATTGCAGAGTAAGAGGAATTCCTGATATTACATATACTCCATTTGAATCAGGCGATATAAATTTAGATCAATTAATTAATGTACAAGATGTGGTTGTTATTATAAATTTTATATTGGGACAAGTAGAACTTAATCAACAACAACAAAATCTTGCAGATTTAAACGATGATAATTTAATTAACGTTCAAGATATTATATTGATTGTAAATATAATTCTTAGCTAAAAATGAAATAGATTTTTTTTATAACTTAATTATGAATTTTTTTTTAATGGTAATATTTTTAACATCTTTATCATTTTCTCAAATATATGAGGATGTTGTTGAGTTAAATGATGGTAGCATCATTAAAGGTGTAATCATAGAAACAAAACCTGATGAATATATTAAAATAAAATCGGGTGATAATATTTTTGTTTATCAAATGGATCAAATTAATATTATTAGGAAAGAAGAAATAGAAGGATATTTATTTGATGACCCCCATAAAAGTCGATATTTTTTTGCTCCTACAGCAACACCTATTGGATCAGGAAATAGCTATATTAGGAATACTTGGCTCTTTTTTAATTCTTTAGGAGTATCATTTGGTGAAAATATATCAACAGAAATTGGTTTTTCAGTATTTCCTGGTGGTGATTTAGATGATCAATTTAAACAGCTTTCTTTTAAATATAGTACAGATAAAACTTATGGTGATTGGCAGAGCTCGTTTGGTTTTTTGTATATAGGTCAATTTGAATTTGGTGGTGGATTTATTTTTGGTTCTTTTACAAACGGTGATGATGATAACAATGTTTCTATCACACCAGGTTTAGGATATTTTCAAGATTCTGATGAAGGTTTGAAATTTGCTGAAAATCTAACTTTAGTTTTTAGCGGAAAAAAAAGAGTTAGTAACTCTTTATCTTTAATTTCAGAGAATTGGTTTTTTTATGGTGAAGATGCATTTCTTATTTTAAATTCGGGTCTAAGATTTTTTGGAAGACAATTATCTGTTGATTTTTCTTGGCCGTCTTCTATAAGTTCAAATGGTTCAGCTTTTGGTTTTCCGCTTCTTAGCTTTTCTTATACTTTTTAGCTATCATACTCCTTTTGTATCAGCATCCCATATATATTTATGAAGTTGAATTTGAACTCTTACATTTAGACCATCCTTTAAAACCCATTCTGATAGAATTTTAGGATCTAATTGACCATGAGTTGGAGAAAATAAAATAGTATTATCTTTGAAATTATATTTTATTAATTTGTCTTTTACCCAAACATAGTCATCATAATCACCAATTACAAATTTAATCTCATCATGTTCTTCAATGAAATTTAAGATATCCCAGTTATTTTTTTTATGCATGTCACTTGTAGGGCATTTAAAATCTATAATTTTAATTACCTTTTTAGGAACATTGTCAATAGGTAAAGAGCCTCCAGTTTCAAGCATAACAGTATAATTTTTTTCTAAAAGTGTTTTCATTAAATCAATGGACTCTTTTTGTAATAATGGTTCACCACCTGTTACTTCTACTAGATTGCAATTATATTTATCGATTTCTTTGATAATTTCTGATATAATCATATCTTTTCCTTCATAAAAAGAATACTCAGAATCACAGTAGCTACATCTAAGATTACAATAAGTTAATCTAATAAATACACAAGGAGTCCCACTTTTTGATGATTCACCTTGAATGCTATGAAATATTTCATTGATTTTTAACATACAATAATTTATAATTTTTTTTGTTTATTTATAACAACTCTCTTTTTAAATATTTTATCATTAGTTAACTTCCAAGTATAATTTTTTTTGATTTAAATATGATAAATGTATAAAAAATGAATGAATGGGAATTAACAGTAGGACTAGAAGTCCACATACAACTTTCTACAAAAACAAAAATGTTTTGTCAATGTAAGAAAAAATATGGCGAAGAGCCAAATTCACTCACCTGCCCAATTTGCCTGGCAATGCCAGGATCATTACCTAAAGTAAATCAAGAAGCAGTAGACATGGCTTTAAAATTATCTCACGCTTTAAATTTTAATGTTAATAATGATACTAGCTTTTCAAGAAAAAATTATTTTTACCCAGATTTACCCAAAGGATATCAAATCTCACAATTTAATGATCCTATATGTTTTGATGGGCACTTAAACATTGAAGAAAATGATAAAATAATCAAAATTGGAATTACTAGAGCACATCTTGAAGAAGACTCTGGGAAGTTAATTCATCACTCTGACAACTACTCATTTATAGATTTAAATAGAGCCGGCTCTCCTTTAATTGAAATTGTTTCTGAGCCACAAATCCATTCAAGCGAGCAAGCTAAATTATATTTGGAAAAATTAAAGCAGATAGTTAAATATTTAGACATATCAGATTGTGATATGGAAAAAGGCAATTTGAGAGTTGATCTTAATGTTTCAGTTAAAAAGAAAAATGAAACTAGCCTTGGAACTCGAAGAGAGGTGAAAAATTTAAATTCATTTAAGTCTGTTCAAAAGGCTATAAATTATGAATTTAAAGAACAAATTAAAATTATTGAAAACGGAAATAAAGTTGAACAATCAACATTAACATGGGATGAAAAGAATAACTTTACAAAAGTTTTAAGGAAAAAGGAGGATGCTCATGATTATAGATATTTTCCAGAGCCTGATTTACCTCATTTAAAAATTTCTGATTCCAAGATTAGTCAAATTGGCGATAAAATACCCGAACTTCCAGATGATAAATATGAAAGATTTAAAAATACATATAATTTGAAACCCCAAGATTTGAAAATTTTGATTTCAGAATTAGATTGGGCAAACTATTTTGAATCTCTTGTAAAGTTAACTGATTTACCAAAGCACACATCTAATTGGGTGCTTGGTGAAATATTAGGTTATACGAAAAAAAATAATTTATCTATAAATGATATTCCTATTGATTTAAAAAGAATTGCCGATTTAATAGTGTTGTTTAAAAATGGAAAGCTAACAAATGTTAATGCTAAGAAAATTTTTCATATTATGTTAACAGATGATAGATCAGCATCAGAGATTATGGAAGATGAAAAAATGATGGTCATAGAAGATGATAATTTCTTAAATGATATTGTAAAAGAAGTTTTTAAAAACAATATATCAGAATTTCAAAGACTTAAAAATGGTGAAAATAAATTAATAGGTTTTTTCATGGGTCAAATTATGAAAGAGTCAAAAGGAAAAGCTGATCCTCAATTAATAAAAGAAGTAATAACTAAAATTATTTCGGAATGATAGACTAATGGCAGATTTCTGGTTATTTTTTGTAACAAAAATTAATAAATCAACACAAAAAGTATTAAAGTATATTAGCATACTCTTTAATAATATTTTAAGAGGTACTACTACTATTTCAAAAGATAGTTTTTCTCAAATTGAAATTCAAAAATTAAAATGGGAATTAAATTTTTTTTATAAAAAATTAGGTTCTTATATTTTCAAATGCAACAAAGTAGATGGTGCTTATGATTTTTCAAATGATGAAAATTTTATTAAGTTAATAAAAAAAATTAAAGAAATTGAAAATTTTATTGATACAAAAAATAAAAATTAATAGAATTGAAAAGTAGCTTAGTTTTCTATAAATTATGGTACTTCAGTATTTTAAATTTTGGGAGATAATTTTTCTTGCTTAAAAAAGGCTATAAAATAATTGTTATTAAAGATGGACAGTTTGATTTAAAACAGTTTCATATTAATAAATTTACCGTTTCTATTATTCTTCTGGTTATCCCAATAATATTTACTGGGTTTTATTTTACCTTAAGTTTATTTGACTCTAATTCTCTAACAAGTAAAAATAGTAAAATAGATAAACAGTTAGAAAGAATTAATGATTTAGAATATGAAAATAAGAATCAAGCAAGTGAATTAAAAAAATATGAAGAAATTATTAATAAGCAAGTTAAGGATAATGAAAAAAAATTAAATAAGTTGAATGATATTTTAGTAGGCAACCAAAAAAAATCTGATCAGTTGGTTAAAGTTCTTTTTAATACACAAGGTTTATCAAGAGAAAGCAGAAAGGCTGGTAGTGGTGGAAAAATAGAATCTGACACTCCAAATATAAAATTAGATAATTCAAAATTAAAAAAATTACATGACAAAACACTTCTTAATCAATCTAAGATTGGTAGATTATCTAAAAAAATAAATATTGAAAAAATTTATTTAACAAACATTGAAGATAAGTTTAATTCAAATATTAAATATTGGTCCTCAATACCATCAAGAATGCCAATGGATATAAGGAGAGGTATCTATATATCTTCATACTATGGATATCGAGATGATCCATTTAATGATAGAAGACAATTTCATGCAGGAGATGATTTTTCAGCAAAAGTAGGAACTCCTGTAAAATGTACTGGTGATGGTGTTGTTACAAAAGCGCAATTTGATTCAAGATTTGGTAATTTTATTGAAATTGATCATGGATATGGTTACAAAACAGTATATGCTCATCTTAAAGATGGTTTGTTAGTTAAAAAAGGTGATAAAGTAAATAGAGGTCAATCAATAGCATATTTAGGTAATACTGGAAGATCTACTGCTCCTCATTTACATTATGAAGTCAAATTTAAAAATAAGACAGTTAATCCTAGAAAATATTATACCTATGATAAAAAGTTAGAACAATTAATATATTACAGGTAGAGATTTATGTTACAGGAATTAAAAGAAAAAAAACTTATAAAAAATAATCAACATTCAGATTATAAATTGAAATATTTCGTAGAGACATATGGATGCCAAATGAATGAATATGATTCTGAATTAGTAGGTAATATATTAGGAGATCTTGGATATTCAAAATCTACTAAAATTGAAGAAGCTGATGCCATCTTTTTGAATACATGTTCAATTAGAGAAAAAGCAGAAGAAACTGTACATAATAGATTAGATAGTCTTGCATATTTGAAAAAAAAGAAAAAGCATCTCATTATTGGAGTATTAGGATGTATGGCTCAAAACTTAAAAGATGTTTTATTGGAATCTAAACCATATGTTGATGTGATATTAGGACCTGACTCTTACAGAAAACTTCCTGAGATAATAAAATTTAGAAATTCAAACATAAATCATATTGTTGACACAAAATTATCTAAACATGAAATTTATGATGATTTATTTCCAAGTAGGAAAGAAGGGATAAATGCTTGGATATCAATTATGAGAGGATGTGATAAATTTTGCACTTTTTGTATAGTTCCATTTACAAGAGGGAGGGAAAGAAGCAGAAGTATTTCAAGTATTGTAAAAGAAGCAAAAAATATTTTAAAATCTGGCTACCAAGAAATCACATTACTTGGGCAAAATGTAAATTCATACAAAACTCCAGAAGGTGATTTTCCTATACTTCTTGATAAATTAGGTAAAATAAAATCAATTAAGAGGATAAGATATACCTCGCCGCATCCAAGAGATATAGATGAAGATCTGTTAAAAATAATGGTTAAACATGATAATATTTGTAATCAAATACATTTGCCATTACAAGCTGGATCTTCAAGAATTTTAAAGCGTATGAATAGAACATATACCAAAGAAGAATTTCTTAATTTAGTTGATTTAATAAGAAAGTATATTCCAGATTGTGGTTTATCAACAGATATTATTGTTGGATTTCCCGGTGAAACTGAAGAAGAATTTCAAGAGACACTGGAAGTAGTTTCAAAAGTAAAATTTGATACAGCCTTCATGTTTAAATATTCTTCAAGACCAGGAACAAAAGCTTCTCATTACACTGATCATATTTCAGAAGAAGTCAAACAAAAAAGGCTTCAAACACTAATTGAATTTCAGCAAAATATCAGTTTAATGAATAATAGAAAAAGAATTGGTTTAAATCTTGATGTTTTAATTGAAAAAGAGAGTAAAAAATCTGCAAATCAATGGGCAGGTAGAATTGAAAATAACGTATGGGTTATTTTTGATAAAAAAGATGGTTACAAAATTGGTGATATAGTCAATGTAAATATCATTGATGCACAAGGAATTTCTTTATTTGGGAATATAAACTAAAAGGAGTTTTATGAAGCTCATAAAGTATATAATTAATTTAATAATTTTAACAGTAAGTCTAGTTTTTTTAAAGCAGCTATCGGATTTAAATATTATTGATGATAAAAATTTATTAATCAAGATACCCTTTCTTGACAATGGTAGTGGTCAGGGATATCAGGAGTTTGAAGTATGGGTTGTTGTCCTGGGAATATTAACAGTAGGTGTTTTATTAGGTTTTTTAATTGCTTTATTTCAAATACTGGCTCAGAAAGGTGAGTTAATGTCCACAAGGTCAAAATTAAAAAGATTACAAGTAGAAATTGATAATTTAAGAAATGAATCAATTGATGAGGAAATAATCCTTACTGATTCAGATAATCAAAGAGATGATTAATGTTAGCTAGTTATTTTATAGTTATATTATGCTTTTGTGCGATAGGCCTTTTATTTTTATATATCTTTCGTTTAAAACCTAATAGAAGAACAGGGACAAAAGAACTTTATTCAGAAGGCCTTGATATGATGATTAATGGGATGCAAAGATCAGCATATAACAATTTTAAAAAAATTGTTGATATGGATACTAACAATATTAAAGCTTATCTAAGGTTAGGTCAAGTTTTAAGAGAAAGTGGAAATTCTACTAATGCACTCAAAATTCATAAAGGATTAACAATCAGACAAAACTTGTCTTCTTATGATAAGTTAGAACTTTACAAAAATATTTCATTAGATTATTTTGATTTAGGTAATACGCAAAAAGCAATTGAACAAGCTTCAAAAATTTTAAAATTAGATTCCAAAAATTCATGGGCAATTTCTAAGCTTATTACATACCATATTAAATTAAACGATTGGGAAAAAGCCACTGAATATCTTGAAACATTTCAAAGGGTTAATAAGATTTCTAACTCACATAAATTAGGTTTATTTACTATTCAACAGGGAAGAATTTTACTAAATGAAAATAATTTTAATGCAGCTCGTAGAAAATTTGAAAAAGCTTTAGCAATAGATTCAACTTTAAATGCTGCTTATTATTTTATTGCAGAATCACATTCAAAGGAGAGTGATAAATATTTTTATAGAGCTGAAAAAATTGATGATAAAAATAATGATGAATATAAAAAATTATTTGATCAAGCACTAGTGAGTTTATCAAATGCTATACCTATGTGGATAAAATATTCCAAGTCAAAACCAAAACAATCGTGGATGGTTATACATCTTTTAAAAGATGCATTATTTGCTTTAGATAGATACGATGAATTAGAGTATATCTTAAAAGAAATAATGGATAAAGACTCTAACAATTCAGAAGTAGTTGCAACATTAGCTGATATGTATGCCCATAAAGGTGATTTAGATAATGCTTTAGAGATTGTTAATTCAAGTGTTCATAAAGATTCTAACTCTTTAATCATAAAACTTATTAAATTAAAACTACTTTCACTTAACGGAGAATTTAATATTTCAAAAGGTTTAGATGATATTATTCATTTTCTTGTAACTGATGAAGGTTACCATAAATATAAAAATACCCCTCCAGATAAAGATATAGTATGGATTTATGAAAATTCAGATGAAAATAAAGTTTAAAAATCTTTTTTTCATAATATTTATAAGTTTAAGCTATACTGAGGATCTTAACCTTTCTTTAAATTTAGCTCTTAAAGATAGTTTGATAGATATTAGTAAAGTTAATACAAAATTTCAAAATCAACCTGAATATATGTTTTTAAATGCGCTTGTTGATAATGATGGAGAAAGTGCTAAAAATAAGTTTAAGGAATTTCAAAATAAATACCCCGTACATAAATATGCAGATAATGCAGTATTTGAAATTGGATCATATTATTATTCAAAAGGCTATTATGTCAAATCTTCTCAATGGTATAAAAAAGTTCCAGTATATTACAAAGACTCAGAATTATTAGAACAATCTATTGATATGTTTTTTCAAACATTAGAAATCACTAATTCTTCAGATTCAATTAAATATTATAAAAATATTTTTTCAAAACTACATCAAATTGTTGAAAACGATAATAATGATGAATATGTATCATCACTAGATCAAAAAGAAAAAAGATATGATCAAAAATATACCATACAAATTGGAGCATTTAAAGAATATTCAAGAGCTGAATCTAGAATGTACATGTTAAGAGATATAGGTTTTGGAGTTATGATTCAAGAAACCTTAATTGATGGAGAGTCATTTTTTGTTATAAGAGAAGGTATTTATTCAACAAGAAAAAGCGCAGATAAAATTGCTTCTCGAATAAGAGCTAGGACAGGAATTAAATGTATGATAATAGAGCTATAAATATATAATATGTTTACATTTAATTTTTTAAATCATAAATTAAACTAGATTTAATATTAAATAGGATTAAAAAGAAAAATATGAAGTATTATAAACTTACTATATTTATTTTATTACAAATAATTTTATCTACTCCATTTGAAGGCTTAACTCTTATTACTACAGGAGTTGGGCAAAGCAGTTCCGATACATATTTAATTGATAATAATGGAAATTCTATTAATTCATGGAGTCATAGTACTCGTTCAGCTAGTGTTGGTTATTTATCTAAAGATAGTATACTTTTTTTACCTAGTAAATTAGAAGGTGCTGGACCAGGTACTGCAGGAGGTATATTTAAGAAAATTGATTGGGATGGAAATATTTTATGGGAATGGATGATGCCTGAAGAAATTTGTGTACCACATCATGATATAACAATTTTACCCAATGAAAATATTCTTATTATTTGTGAAGAAACTAGAACACAACAGGAAGCTCTTGATGCAGGTCTAGAAGGCATTAATGGGCCTATATCTCTTGATATGATTGTAGAAATAAGACCTCTTCAAAATAATCAGGCAGAGATTGTGTGGAAATGGCATTTTTGGGATCATTTAGTTCAAGATAGAGATCCTCAGTATTCAGCAACATATGGTCAAATTTCAGATCATCCAGAATTACTAGATATTAATGTCAATGGAAACGGTAATGAACAAGGAGTTAAAGATTGGAATCATTCAAATAAAATATCTTATAATGAAAACTTTGATCAGATTGTTATATCTTGTAGGCACATGAATGAAATTTATGTAATTGATCATAGCACAACAACTGAAGAGGCTGCAGGTCACACAGGAGGAAATCAAGGTAAGGGCGGTGATTTATTGTATAGATGGGGTAATCCACAAAATTATGATAGAGGAAATAATTCAGATCAAATTTTAAATGCACAGCATGGAATAAATTGGATTCCAGATGGATACCCTGGTGGTGGAAATTTTTTAGTTTATAATAATAGGCATCAAACTAACCCTAATCGTTCTGCAGTTTTAGAATTTGACTGTATTGCAGATGAAAATGGTTTTTATGAAATAGAGGATGGGCAACCATTTGGCCCAGATACTTATCTGTGGTTATATCAAGATAATTTTTTCTCTAATACTCAATCAGGCGCATATCGTCTTCCAAATGGCAATACTCTAATTACAGTAACTAATGAAAGTGATATTTTTGAAGTTGATATGAATGGTGTTGTTCAATGGTCACCTGATCTTAATATTTCTTGCGCTAGAGCATTAAAATATAGTTATGATTATTTTGATAATAATATTTTAGGTGATATAAATTTTGATACACAGATAAATGTATTAGATGTAATTATAATTGTAAATATAATTCTCCAAAATTCATTTAATGAAAATGGTGATATGAATAATGATGATATTTTAAATGTTCTTGATATTATTGATTTAATTAATTTAATTCTTAATTAATAAGTTGTACAATATTCGATTCTTTATAATTTTATTTTCATTTTCCTTTTTATTTTCAAATGAAACCAACGCAAAAATTGAGTCTTGGTATTTTAGCTTTGGTATGGGTTCATCTACATTTTCAGAAGCTACAGATACCATACCTGGAATTGCATATTCTAGAGCATATGATATGGGATTTTATTGGCATTATAAATTAAATACATTATTTGGTGTTGGTTTATTTGGTAAAGAAGAAATTGTAATTGATGAAAATTTAGATTTAGAAAAAGAAGTTGGTATATCTAATGCCCCTTCATTTAATATAATTCATTTTCAAGATAATTTTGGAAAAGGAATTTTTTATAGATTAGGTTTAGGGTTTTCGGAAAGAAATTATGAAGTACAAAAGGATAATGAAAAAATTATAGATAGACCAGACGATATCGGTATAGGTTTTTTGTTTGGTGGGGGCTACTCATTTGATTATAAAGGAAAAACTAGATATATGTTAGGTTTATATTTAGGGACATCTATTTTGGAAGACAATTCAATTGAAACTTATCTAAATGTTGTATTCAATGGTCTATGGTAGTTAAATTTTGCAATAATTAAAAGGAAGCGAGAGTGCTCTGGTGAGTACCACGGCCTTCAAAGCCGCTGATTGG
>CAZYFB010000017.1:0-19391 GCA_964646655.1 uncultured bacterium | reverse complement strand
CTTATGAAATTAAATGTTAAGCAAATAAAAAAACTAAAATCGTTATCACATCACATTAAACCAATTATTACTATTGGAAAAGATGGAACTAATGAAGGTGTTATCGAATCAATTACACAATGTATTGAGAAGCACGAATTGATTAAAATAAAATTCAATAAGAATAAATCCTCAAAACATGAACTTTCTAATAATATCGTAAAAGCTGTGAATTGCTCATTAGTAACAATTATAGGTAATACATTAATTGTGTATAAGCAGTCATCAAACCTGAAATATCGTCATATAAAAATATAAATACTGACATATTTACATGTATACCCTGTCATTATTACATTAATTTATAATAATATAAACTTTGGTATATAAATTGCAAAAATTCTAATAACTAATAACTTTTAAAAAAGGAGAAAAAATGAAGTTAGTTAATTGGAAACCAAATAATAATATTTTTGATATGTTAGATAGTTTTGATGGTTATTTTAATCATATTGTAGATTCAAGTTATGATTATCAAAATCAAAATGTATTAATAAATCAAAATGATAAATCATATATCATAAATATTGAGGTACCAGGTTTTGATAAATCTGATATTAACATATCATTGGATGATGGTATTTTATGTGTAACTGGAAAAAGAAATGAAAGTAATAATATTTTAGTCAGCAGTGATAATATTAATAGATCATTTCATTTACCAGATGATGTTAATACAGATAAAATTAAGGCTAAATCAAATAATGGTATATTAGTTATAGATATACCAAAACTAAAAAAGGTCAAGACAGATATTAAGAAAATCCAAATATCCTAATTTAATATGAAGATTTATTAATATTTTAAAAGGGGCATATTTATGCCCCTTTTTTTATAAAAAGATTTATAAATTTAAAACTAATAATTAGGAAATAAATTGTATTCAAATTTAAGTAAATATATTTTAGACAATACCAAGCTAATCTTTTCTATAATCATTCTCATAACATCTGTATTTTTTTATATAGGTTTTATATCAGAGAATAAATTAAAAATAGATTTTTCTTTAGAGCAAATGTTCCCGACTAGAGATGTAGATAGAGATGACTATGAGCAGTTTAAAATTGTTTATGGCAGAGAAGATAATGTCATGTTTTTAACTATTACTAATGGTAATATTTTTTCTGATACAAATCTATCAATACTTGAATTATTAACTTCAGATTTAGGTAGTATTAATCACATAGATTATGCATTTAGTTTAGGTTCTTTATGGGATGATGGGGATGGCAAAATAGGTTACGATTACTCCTTGAAGGAAAGATATGAAAAAATAAATAATAGTAATTTATATTCTGATTTAATATCAAATGATGGGAAAAGTACTTTAATTGTTTTAGGAATCGATGAAAATATTTATTCCCATGAAACTAGAAAGCAAATATTAGTAGATATTGATAATATTATTGAATCATTTAATTTTGATTTAGCTGCTATTAATTCAAATACATTTACTTTTACCAATAGTAATATTCTTTCTGATTATTCTTCTGGCCCATATTCTGCTTTACAATCTATCATAGATGATATATATAAATTTAATGACCAAACAAATCTTCTAGGTGAAAATTTTACTATTAGTTCTATAAATGATTGTTATGATATAATTAATGCAGATAGTGATATTGATAAACCTTTAACTTTAGAGCTTATTAACAAGAATTGTGATAACCCAATTTTAATTTCCAGAGATTTAAAAAGTACTAAATTAACTTTAAATACAGATAGCGATTTATCTAGAGAGCTAAAAAATGATTTAATTAAAGTTATTGAAAATAATGAATATATGAAATATTCTAGTTGGGATTGGCATGAAGCAGGTTTGCCAATACTAAGAACTAGATATGTAGAGCTTGTAGAATATGAAAGAGGTATATTCATTCCTATTGCTTTCGTAATTGCGGCTATTACATTAATTTGGATTTTTAGACAAATTAGAATGCTTATTATATCATTAACATCAATTTTAATTTCATTAATTTGGGTATCAGGAATAATGGCTCTTGCTAACATTTCAATTAATGTAATTTCATATTTAACATTTAATTTATTAATGATTATTGGTGTTTCTGATGCAATTCATTTACTCATGAAATATCATGAGGAAATCAATAAAAACAAAAGCAAAAGAAAGTCTTTAGAAATTGTGGTTGATAAAATTGGAACAGCGCTATTTTTAACAAGTTTTACAACTGCGGTTGGATTCATGTCTTTATCAATTACTAATATAAGAATACTACAGGAATTTGGTGTTATTATGGGTGTAGGAATAGGTATACTTTTTCTTATCACTATTATCATTATGCCAATTATGTTAGTATATATAGATATTCCTAAAAGAATTCATATAAAAAGATTGATTCTTAAGAGAAAGAAAAGTCTTTCATTTCAATCATTAAAAGCAGTACAAGATTATCCAAAAGTAATAATAACCTTAAGTTCATTAGTATTAATTCTATCTGTTTATGGTATTTATCAAATTGATTCAAACGTTACTGTTTTAGGTGATCTAAAACCATCAAATAAACTTTACAAAGATATAACATTTGTTGAAGATAATTTTGGTGGAACATTACCATTAGAAATTATAGTATCATCAATAGGTACGCCTTTATCAAAAGATTTATACCTTAAAACAAATGCAGCTAATACTATAGATAATAGTGATTTTTATAATAAAATTAATGACTTCATGAATAAGCTTGATACCTATGATAATATTAAATCAGTTTCTGGTTATTGGAATTTAGATGGCAGTTTAAATGCTCAGCAGAATAAGTACACAAATAAAGATAGGACAGAAATAAGAATTTCATGTGGTATAGAAAATATAGATTCAAATCAGGCAGATTGGTTAAAGAAAGCTATCATTAAAGATTATATCAAAATATTTGAAACTGAGAATGGTTTAAAAGTCACTGGAAGTACTTTATTAGCATTAAAGATGAATAGATACTTAATTGCAAGCCTTCTTAATAGCTTTATAATTGCTTTTATTGTTATTTTTATATCAATGAACATCTTATTTAGATCTCTAAAATTGTCTCTAGTATCTATAATACCTAATATTATTCCTTTATTATTTGCAGGTGCTGTAATGGGATTTTTTGGTATTGAATTAAGGCCTGCAACTGCAATGACATTTTCCATTGCATTAGGTATAGCAGTTGATGATACAATACATTTTCTTTCAAGATTTAGGTCAGAATATTTATTAACCAGAAGTCATGAAAAATCGACAACAACCACAATTTTAACTACAGGAAGAGCTATAATTAGCACAAGTATTACTTTAGGAATGGGTTTTCTAGTTCTTGTCTTTTCTAATTTTAAACCTAACTTTGAATTTGGTATCTTAGCTACCATTATATTAATAGTAGCTTTACTTTCATCGTTGATTTTATTGCCTGCATTGATTAACTTAATAAAACCACTTAATAAATCTTATGAATAGAAAAAAAATATATACAGAAGTAGATGTAACTTGTGATTTAATTAAAAATACTACCGTAGGTATAATAGGATATGGATCACAAGCTAAAGCTCAAGCTTTAAATTTAAAAGATTCAGGCGCTAATGTTATAATTGGCCTTAGAAAAGGTAGTAATTCAATACAATTAGCAAAAAAAGATGGTTTTCAAAATATTACTTCAATTAAAGAATTATGTCATAAATCAAATATTATATCAGTTTTAATACCAGATGAAGAGATTCCTAATGTATATGAAAAAAGTATTAAAAATTACTTGAGCGAAGGAAAGACTATATTATTTTCTCATGGTTATTGTGTCCATTTTAATAAAATTGTACTACCTAAAAACATTAATATTATAATGGTAGCTCCAAGCGGTGCAGGAAAAATGGTTAGACAGGAATTTATAAATGGTAGAGGCATACCAAATTTAATAGCTGTACATCAAGATTTTACCAATGATGCATTTAACATTGCATTAAGTTATAGCCATTATATTGGAGGTACAAAAGTAGGTTCTTTTGTATCAACTTTTAAAGAAGAGGTTGTTACTGACCTGTTTGGTGAACAAGCAATTTTAACTGGAGGAATACCATCTTTAATTAAAGAATCATTTAATACACTTGTCAATAAAGGATACAGCCCTATTGTGGCATGGTTTGTATGTTATTATGAAGTCAAGGCTATTATCGATTTATTTTATGATAAAGGTTTTGAATATTTAAATAACTCAATAAGTAACATCGCAGAATATGGGGGGTTTACCAGGGGAGATTTTTTAATTGATGACAATTTCAAAGATAAGTTATCTATAATGATTGATCAAATAGAAACTGGAGAATTTGATAAGGAGTGGATGTTAGAAAAAAATAATAAAAAAAAGCTATTAAATGCCAAGCGTGAAGAAACATTAGATTCAGATATAGAAAAAATTACTAAAAAATTATTAAGTAAAATTAATTTTGATCATAAAAAATAAATGTGGAACTTTTTTAAAATATATTAATAAAAGTAATTAGAAAGTTAATTTAAATAGGAGATTGCAATGAATTATTTATCA
Organism: uncultured bacterium; assembly: GCA_964646655.1. GTDB lineage: Bacteria > Fidelibacterota > Marinisomatia > SCGC-AAA003-L08 > D37C17 > TMED6. Next base: position 14,820 of record CAZYFB010000017.1, on the reverse strand, counting down.
TATTTTACAATTACGTTTATCACTTTTTCATTTGTTTTATCAAATTACACAGGGGTTGGCAAAGATAAGCCCTTTTCTTTTCAAAAAGAAAAACAAGGTTCAGTTATAACTTCAGATAATAACAATCTTAAAAAAGAGTTAATACAATTAGAAAATGAGTTTAAAGGTGATTATGATGGAATAAAGACTCATTACAAAACAAAAATCACTTCTATTAAGGATATGCAAAAATCTGAAATACAGGCACTTAAACAGAATTATAACAATCGAAGAAAAGCTATTTACAAAAAATATGGTGTAAAACCTCCAAAAAATGACTCTAATAGCTCTAACCACATCAATCCAAAAAAGAAGGATTCAGTTAAGTCGCCTTACAAAAAATTAAAAAAATAAAATTATTTACTAAAAAAACCCTCTAAATAAAATTAGTTTCATTGTTATCTTCCTTTCAATATTTTAGAGGGTTTTTTTTTATTATTTACTAAATTTAGATTCTAGAATTTGAACTTTTTAGGATTAATATGAAACTTTGGACTTTTTTAATATCTATGATGCCTGTTGGCGAACTAAGATTTTCAATACCTTTTGGTATTATATCTGGTTTGCATTGGTTTGATGCATTCATTTTTTCCTTAGTAGGAAATTCTTTTATTGCACTTATTTTAGTATATATTTTTAAATATTTTTCATTAGATGTAATTATTAATTTATTTGCTAAAATACCAATAGTAGGTTTTATTTTTAAAAAATGGCATGATAAAGCTATTAGCAAAAGTAAAAGATTTAAAGATTGGACTTATATTGGCTTAGCTATGTTTGTTAGTATTCCTTTACCTATCACAGGTGCGTGGACCGCTGTATTAATATCTGCTCTTTTAAAACTAAAACCTTTTAAATCTTTTATTTTTATAACAATTGGCTTAATAGTAAGTGGGAGTATAATCACATTTATTTGTTACAATTTTAGTAATCTAATGAATTATATTTTTATTAATGATCAACAAATCAAAGATTTTATAAATACGATTTCATAACCAAGGAGATATATGTTAGATAGTTTAAATAAATTTAAAAATTCCTTTAAATACTATACAGAACTAAGAATTCAAGAAAATAGAAACATAAGAATTGGTTTGCTAAATGGTAATTTAGTTTCTAATGACCAAAGTGTTGAAAGTGGAGTTTCATCTAGAGTTTTTAAAGATGGTGACTGGGGTTTTTCATCTAATGCTATTATAAATAATGCAAGTATAAATAAAGTTATATCCTCTTCAACAGATAATGCAAGTTTTTTAAATAGTAGAAATATTAATAGATGCGGAATATTATTACCAGAAGATACATTTAATTATGAGTTTGATTTTGCAACTAAAAAAAATAAAAATCCTAATAGTTTTTGGATTTCATTTATAAAAGATTTAGATGAATATGTTGTAAAAAAATATAAGAAGGTTACATCAAGAAAAATTTTTATCAGTAATCTTGATATGGAAAAAAATCTAATTACATCAGCTGGATCAGAATCCTATTCTATGACGCCAAGATCTTTACTGTACATGATATTAACAGTTGAAAATGAAGGTCAGCCGGTTGAATTGATGGATGTTTTTGGTGGTCTTGGTCAATTAGAAGATAATTTTAATGCACCTGAAATTTTTTATCCCAAAATAGATAACCTAGTGGATAGGTTGATCCGAAAATCAAAAGGTGTACATGCAAAAGCTGGTGTTCATGATGTGGTATTAGATGCTGATTTAGCAGGTATATTAGCCCATGAGGCAATTGGGCATACCACAGAAGCAGATTTAGTTATGGGAGGATCCGTGGCTGGAGATTATTTAAATAAGAGTGTTGCAAGTGAAATTGTAAACTTAATTGACTATGCTAATAATATTGATGAAAATATTTGCCCTGTACCTGTATATGTTGATGATGAAGGAACTCAAGCAAAAGATGTTACAATTATAGAAAATGGAATTTTAAAAAGTTTTATGCATAATAAAGATAGTGCTCATGAACTAAATATGAATGTTACTGGTAATGCAAGAGCATATAGGTACTCTGATGAACCTTTAATAAGAATGCGTAATACAGCAATTACTCCAGGAAAAGATAAATTAAATGATATGATATCTTCAATAGATGATGGATATTATTTAACAAGAAGTAGTAATGGTCAGGCTGACTCAACTAGTGAGTTTATGTTTGGTGTTGTTATGGGCTATGAGATTAAAAATGGAAAAATAAAACAAGCAATAAAAGATACTACTATTTCTGGTATTGCATTTGATGTATTGAAAACTGTCACAATGATATCTGATGAAATGGTTTGGAGTTCTGGCGGCATGTGTGGAAAAAAACAAATTATACCAGTAGGTATGGGTGGTCCAGCAATCAAATGTAAATTAAATATTGGGGGCAGGTAAATGAATTTAAAAGAAACATTATCTTATGCATTAGATAGGCTTTTAAAATCAGGTATGGATAATGCTGAAGGAATGATCAATGAATCAGAGAAAAAGGAGTTAAACATAGAATCAGGAAAGATTTCTTTGCTTAGAACAACTTTTTCTAACTCCTTAAGACTAGAGGCTATAAAAGATAAAAAACAAAGTTCAATCTCAATAAATAAACTGGATAAGAGATCTATCGATGATTCCCTTAATAAGTTAATGGTTAATGTTGAATCATCACAGGTCGACGATTCAAATGATATCTCTGAAAAACAAACGCCAGAAATTTTTACTAAAGGGACATTAAAGGCTGATTTAAACTTAATGTATGATAGAATTGAAGATTTTAATTCATTTGTAAAACAGAACTACAAAAAAGTTCTTTTAGAAGCAGTTACGTTAGAACATAAAACTTCAAAATCTCATATTTTAAATACAAATGGTGTAGATTTTGAGATTAATAAAGGAATGTATGGATTCTCATCTATGTTTACATCAAAAGATGGACTTGATACCTCATCTTTTAATTATACTGGTGTAGAAAAATTAAATTTAAATAAGAGTTTAGATCAATATGGTCATGTATCTGAACTTTTACGTCAATCACAAGAGCAAGTAAAATCATCTCCAATACATAGTAAATTTGTTGGTGAAATTATTGTAACACCACATTGTTTATCAGAGTTTATATCTTTTATAGATTACAGCATAAGTGATAATGCGCTAATAGCAGGCACATCTATATATAAAGATAAGGTTGGGCAAAAGATTGCCAATGATAATTTCACTTTATCATCAAAGCCACTAGACTCAAAAATTGATTCTGGATATTTTATAACTTCAGATACTTATAAATCAGAAAATAGAACTTTAGTCCATAATGGTATCCTTCAAACTCACTTACTATCTTTATATGGAGCTAATAAAACAGGTGGAAAAAGAACTCCTAATCAAGGTGGAAATTATATGATCGAAGGATCAACATCGAGCCTTGAAGATATGATAAAAAATGTAAAAAAGGGTGTTATCCTATGCAGATTTTCAGGAGGCAGTCCAAGTGATAATGGAGATTTTTCTGGTGTTGCTAAAAATAGTTATTATATAGAAAATGGAAAAATAATGTTTCCAATTATAGAGACTATGATATCTGGAAATATAGCGCAAATGTTTTTAAATATTACAAATATCTCAAATGAGAGAGTAGATTTTGGTGATTCAATTTTACCATGGATTTCATTTAAAGGTATTACTATTTCATGATAAATAAAATGATACTAATATGTTTATTATTTTCATTTATTATTACAAAAGATAATGAAATTAATTCTTCATTAAATACCTTTGGAATTGATTTATACAAAATTATTAATGATGACAATGAAAGTTCTATGATTAGTCCATGGAGCATTTCAAATTCATTAATGATGGTAAGTCAAGGTGCTTCAAATAAAACTTATATAGAAATCCTTGATGTTTTAAATCTGGATCAGCAACAATTGAATTATTTTATAAATCCATATAAATCAACAGATTCTACTTTATTAATTTCAAACAGTATATGGATTCAAAATGACAAATGCTACAAACCTAATAATACCTATATTGATATCCTTGAAAAAAAGTTTACGGGAAAAATTTCTTATGTAAATTTTTACAATGATAGAATTAAAATTATTGATGATATTAATAATTGGGTAAATGAATTTACAAATGGAACTATAAAAAATATTATTTCAGATAATGATATTAAAAAATCAACAACTCAAGCGTTATTAAATACAATATATTTCAAAAATGACTGGATGTATCCATTTGATGCAAATAGAACAAAAAAAACTAATTTTTTTACCAATATTGATACAATTCAAATTGATATGATGAGTAAGAAAAATAAATATGCTTACTATAAAAATGATAATTTTGAGCTGCTTAACTTACCATACAAAAATAATATTTCTATGTATGTCTATTTACCAAATAGAAATATACCATTAGCTAAATTTATAGATGAATTTACATACGATAAATTTTTATCATCAATTGATAGTCTAAAATATGATTTAGGTCAGATATTTATCCCAAAGTTTAATTTAAGTTTTTCAGCTACTTTGAAGGACTATTTACCTAAAATGGGTATGGTTAATGCATTTGATCCAAATTATGCTGAATTTGATAGATTTTGGGATTACAAGAATACCTGTAAAAAATATCCACCTAAACATTATATTGATTTAATAAACCATAAAAGTTTTATTTCAGCATACGAATCAGGAACAGAAGCTTCAGCAGCCACAGTTGTAGTTATAAATCGAGTTACATCAATAAGGCCAAATGAACATTTTATTTTCAATGCAAATTATCCTTTTATGTATATCATTTATGATAATGATAATGATATTATATTATTTATTGGATCTTATAAAGGATAAAATGTGCTAATTACTTATTCTTCAAAAACAGAATTCAACAATAATTTACATTTTTTACATGGCAATTCAATGACACCAGATTCCTACAAAAATTTTTTAAATCATTTTAAAGATAATTTTAATGTTAAATGTTCAGTCCTTAGACCACTTACAGAAAATAATAAATTCATCAAATTTAAGAATTGGGATATTTTTTTAAATGATTACTTAGAATCTATTAAAAATGAAGATGATATCATAGGTATAGGACACTCAATTGGTGGAAATATTTTAATTAAAGCTGCAATTTTATACCCAGAAAAGTTTAAAAAAATATTTTTGCTTGATCCAACTTTTTTTACACCAACCACTATATATTTATGGAAATTAATTTCATTTTTTAATTTACAAAGTAAATTTTTACCTTACATTGATAGAGCGGCAAATAAAAAAATGATATATAATGATTTAGACCTTATGTATAAATCTTATAGAAAATATAAAGTCTTTTCAAATTTTACTGATGAAGATCTTAGGGTTTTTATAAAATCATTAGTAATAAAAAAAGATAAACACTATCAATTAGTTTTTGATAAAAATTGGGATTCACAGATATATAGAACAGGTCTTGTAAACGACATGTTTATATGGAGAAATTTAAAAAAAATAGATGTAGATTCCTATATACTTCAAGCAGAAAATTCTGATACTTTTCTAAATAAGACCAAGAATAAAGTGAAAAAAATAAACAGTTCTATAGAAATTCTAACTGTTAAAAATTCAGATCATCTTTTTCCTATAAATAATTACTTAGAAACAGCTAAAATACTAAAAAAATATATAGTTTAAATGCATTTGTTAAATAAGGAGATTATAATTAAGTTATGAATATGAAAAAATTTTTACTAATAACAATACTTACTGTTTCATCAATATTTGCAGAGGATAAATTACTTGTTTTATATCCAGAAGCTGACCTATCAAACACTGCAAGATTAAATATTAGCGATGTTAATGCAATACATGTTTTATTTGCTGATGGTTTTGAATATTACTCAAAAATGAATGTAGTTGTTCCATCAGATAAAAGTGTATGTTACTCTTCCGAGTGTGCAATCTCATTAGCTTCAGAATATAATGCTCAAATGGTCGTTACAAGTAAAATAAGAGTACTAGGTACGAAAATTATATTTACAGGTATGATTCAGGATGTTGATGGAAATAATCAATTTACAACAAGAATTACTGCATTGAATGTTGAAGATATGGAAAATGCAAGTATGAGACTTGCTAAGTCTCTTTTAAATAAAGATTCTATAGATGATGTTGCAGATATTGACAATATAATTCAAGATGAAGAATATGAATCTGAAAGAAGAAAAAGTATTTATAGGATAGGGGGGTCATTAGGATACATTTTACCATTTGGTGGAGAAAATTATTATTATTATGATGTCAATGTTAGAAAGTGGAATTCAACACCTTTATTTTTTGGTTACACTCAAAACTGGGAATCCAAAACTAATAGCACTATAATTTTAGATGCTTATTTCAGTCCTCATAAATTTGCTATAGATTTAACTTATAATAATTTTAACAATAAATCCGATAATTCACTTTTTTATGGATATGGATTAGGATGGCATGCAGGTTTTCAGCATAGTGATCCTATTGAAGATCAATTAGGTGATACCTATTCATATGACACCAGCCTAAGACATGGTCCTGCAATATTATTACAAGCTGGATATATATTTATGAGAACCTATGATTTTAATGTGATGCTTAGAGCTAAGTATCATTTTCAAATCTCCACGTTAGAAGGTAATTTTGACAATGGTATATCATTTGGGGTGTCTATAACTAATAAAATATCTAAACGATACCCATCAGAAAGGCGTCGCTCTTCAAAAACTGTGAATAGATATCCTCTTTTAGATATTTTACTTAATAATCTTTAAAATTCTAATATTATATATAGTATCAAAGTCTTAGATTTTATAAATTTCTAGAGTCAAAATTTATATATTGGAGTTATTTTAGTTATGCGAATACGCTTTATTTTTTTACTTACATTCTTATCCACCTTTTTATTTTCTGCATATTTAAGAGATGTTCCTCAACAGATAAAACAACCAGATGGTACGGTGGTTAATTGCTTTTCAACAGGTGATGAATTTTATAATTGGGTCCATGATAAAGACGGGTATACTATAGTAAGAAGTCAGGTTGATGGATTTTTATATTATGCAAACGAAGATATGAACCCATCAGCATACAAGGTATCAACATCAAACCCAACTGCACTTGGTTTAAAAAAGTGGATTAAAATACCTAAAAATCAATATTTAGCTATTAGAGATGAGTATATAGAAAATGACATAAAAAGAACTCCTACACTTGGAACAGTTAACAATCTAAATGTTTTTATAAGATTTGCTGATGAAAATGAATTTTCAGGTACTTTTACATACTATGATACTCCATTTAATTTAGAAGAAGGTCCATCAATGAGGCATTACTTTAAAGAGGTATCATATAATTTATTAGATGCACCAACTACTCATTTCCCATTAGCAGATGGAGAAAATGTAATTTCATATCAGGATGACTATCCTAGAAGTTATTATGAACCATATAATGCTCAAACTAATCCTGATGGTTATACTGGTGATAGAACAGAAAGAGAACATACATTATTAAGGAAAGCTATACAATTTATAGAGGATGAGGTTCCAACAGATCTGAATATTGATGGCGATAATGATGGAAGGGTTGATAACGTTACATTTCTAGTATATGGAAGCCCAGGCGCTTGGGCTGATTTATTATGGCCACACAGATGGAGTTTGTATTCTCAGTATGTTACTATTCATGGTAAACAAGTATGGGATTATAATTTTAATATGGAAACAGGTGGCTACTTTACTGTAGGAACATTATGTCACGAGTTTAATCACTCTTTAAGTGCACCTGATTTATATCATTACAATGAAACTGGGGCCCCTGTAGCATGTGGAAGTTGGGATGTAATGGATGCTTCTGGAGATATGCCTGCGTATATGGGTGCATTTATGAAAGCAAAATATGGAAATTGGATTGAAGACACAAATGGTGATGGCCAAAGAAATTTAGAAGATATTCCTTGGCTGGACAGTCCAGGAACATATACTTTAAATCCACTGCACGATTCCACAAATTATGCTTATAGAATACGTTCACCGTACACTGATAATCAATATTTTGTTGTAGAATACAGAGTAAAGCAAGGTTTGTATGAATCTACCACACCAGGTAATGATAATGGTTTGTTAGTTTATAGAATAAATACTTGTTGTAGTGGTAACGCTCAAGGCCCACCAGATGAGGTTTATATATACAGACCAAATGGAGATGCAGATACAAATGGTAATTTAGGTCAAGCTATCTTTAATGAAGAGGTAGGTCGAACTAAAATTAATGACCAAACAAATCCTTCTGGTTTTTTATATCCTGGTAATTTAGGTGGAGGAAATTTTTGTAATGATTCAGATGGTTGCGATGGTGGTCTATATATTTCTAATGTTGGTTTACCAGAAGAGACTATATCTTTTAAATACATGAATGTATTTTTAAATGCACAAATAAATAATCTCAGCAATGATACTGATGGAGATGGTGTTCTAAATCCTGGTGAAAACGCAACTTTAAATTTTACTGTTGAAAATACTTCAGTTGATGGCTTTGCTTATGCTTTAACGGCAAATTTAGTCCAAAATGACTACTTTGAAATATTATCAGATGAGATATTTATTGAAGAATTAGCTGCCGGTGAAGAGTCTCCTAGTTTTTCTTTTGATATAAAAGTAGCTGATGATGCTCCTGTAGGTACCTTTAATATGGGTATGAGTATCACTGCAACAGTATATCAAGAAGGTTTTGGAGAGTTTCCTTATAATGATGTGGTTGAATACGATTTTGACATATCCCTAGATCAAGCTGGCTTTCCGTTTGAAACATCTGACCAAGTATTTTGTGCACCTGCTGTAGTTGATTTAGATCAAGATGGTGATAATGAAATCATTTTTGGTGATAATTCTGGTATGTTTTATTTTTTAAATAACGATATGACTATTTTTAATTCTTATAACATAGGTGATGAAATATGGGGAGCACCTGCTATTGATGATTTAGATGGTGATGGAGACTTAGAAGTTGCAATAACATGTAAAAATGGTTTTTTGTATGTTTTTAACCATCAGGGTAATCTTATTTATTCATGGGATGGTGATTTAGGCTTTATAACGGCGGCTCCAACTATAGGAAATACAACTACTATATTTGATGACTATGATAAATCTATATACGTACCAATTTTTTCAAACAATGGAGGTATATATAATTTCTATATAGATCCAGATTTTGGTTGGGGTAGTCAAGTTTGGCCCGTAGATGGAAAGATTCAAAAAGGCGTAGCCCTTCATGATATAAATAATGATGGTTATGATGATATTGTTTATGGCACAGATGACAATACTCTTGAAATGTGGATAAAAGGTGAGGTAGAGCCAATTGTTTTCAATGTGGGAGGAAAAATTAGAAGTGCTCCTATAATTATTGAATTTGAACAAAATGACTTTTTGGTAATCGCAGGATCAAAAGATGATAAATTATATGCTTTTAACCCGAATTCACAGACATTACAATTTGAATATCAAACCTCAGGAGATGTGGAAAGTCCAGCTGTATTTAATCATAGTCAATATGGGACAGTAATAGTTTTTGGCTCTTCTGATGGTAATCTTTATATGATTGATACTAATGGGAATGACATTGCTGGGTGGCCAAAAGATTTAGAAGGACCTATAAAGGGAAGCCCATCAATAGCTGATATTAATGGAGATGGAGTAGTGGATATTTTTATCGGACAATCAGAAGGAAGATTCTATGGTTTTGATGAAAATGGTAACTCAATTAACAGTTTTCCTATGATTATTGAGTTTCCATTTACTGTCTCTCCAACAATAGAAGATATAGATATAGATGGAGATTTAGAAATTTTGGTTGGAGCAAGCACAGGTCTTTATGCTTATGATATTAAAAATGAAAATGGTAATAATTCTAATTTCTGGACAATGTACAGAGGTAATTTGGCAAGAACGGGATTCTTTCAATCAGAAGCTTACCTTGGTTTAATTTCAGATGAAATACCAGAATCTTTTAACATAAGCTCTATATATCCAAACCCATTTAATCCTAGAGTTAATATTGAAGTAGATATATCTTCTAACAATATCTTTAATTTATCCATATATGACCTTCAAGGTACATTAGTTAAAGAGCTTTATAATGGTATAAAACAACCTGGAAAACACTTGTATAGCTGGGATGCATCTGTAAATTCTAGTGGTATTTATTTTGTAAGATTATCAAATGATAATAACTATAAAGTATCTAAAATTATGTTAGTTAAATAACTTATATAAAGTATTTTATTATGATATTAGTAAGAAAATATTCATTTCAAGCAGCAAGAAAATTAACAAAGATTGCTCCTGATCATATCTGCGCTAATTTGCATGGTCATACTTTTCATATTACCATTAGAATTGAAGGCCCTATAAACAAAAAAAATGATTTTGTTATGGATTTTTATGATATTGATAAAATATTTAATAAATCAGTTTTTAATTTATTAGATCATAAATATTTGAATGATATTAAAGGTCTGGAAAGTCCAACCACGGAAAATCTTGCAAAATGGATATGGAATAAATTGGTTAAAAAGTTACCCATATTAAAAGAGGTTAATGTTTTTGAAAATGATGTCTATGGATGCGTATATAAAGGAGATTAGTTTTAATGTATGGTAAGTTAATATTGGTTAGACATGGGCAATCAGTTTATAATGAAGAAAATCGCTTCACTGGATGGAAAGATGTAGATTTAACCCAAAAAGGTGTAGATGAAGCAATCTCCTCAGCAAGTTTATTAAAAAACCTTAAAATTGATACTGCCTTTACATCTAACTTAATGAGAGCTCAAAAAACATTAAATCTAATCTTATCTGAATTAAATCTCATTATACCAATTACTAAAAATGAAGCTTTAAACGAACGAGATTACGGTAGTTTAGTCAGTCAAAATAAATTTGAAGCAGCAGAAAAATACGGTAAAGATCAAGTTCAAATATGGAGGAGAAGTTATGATATTCCTCCTCCAGACGGTGAATCGTTAAAGATGACTCTGGAAAGAACAGTACCCTATTTTACAGATAATATATTTCCATTATTATCAGAAAATAAAAATATTATAATTTCTGCCCATGGAAATAGTATTAGATCTATTGTAATGAATTTACTGTCAATTTCAGAACAGGATATATTAAAAACAGAGATTGGCTGGTGCGAACCATGGGTTTTTGAATTTGATCATATGGGCAAGGTAGTAGATGTAAAAATTTACAATGATCCAAACAGGCAAAGTGATAGCTTTTTACCAGAAATGTACCATGTTAACAGATAAGTGTTCAGTTTTATCTTTTAGTGGAGGAATGGACTCTACCTCTTTATTGTTAAAATTAATTAGTAAAAATCATATTGTACACGCAATATCATTCAAATATGGACAAAAACATGAGGTAGAGGTAGAACTTGCTAAAAATAACATTTCTTATTTGAAAAATAATGGTTTTAAAGATAAAGTAATTCATAAAGTGTTTGATATTTCAAATATTCTATCAAATTTTAATTCTTCTTTAATTGATAAAAATCAAGATGTTCCTGAAGGTTATTATGAGTCAGATATGATGAAAAGTACATTTGTACCTAATAGGAACGCAATTTTCTTTTCACTTATATATGGCTATGCCATATCGATTTCTAAAAATTATGATGATAAAATATCTATATCATTAGGAGCACATTCTGGAGATCATGCAATATATCCTGATTGTAGATTAGATTTTTTTGAAAGTCTATTTAAATCTTTGCAATTAGGTAATTGGGGTTCTGACAATATAGAATTGTCTGTTCCATACATAGATATGGATAAAAAAAACATACTTTTGGATGCAGAAAAGTCCATTAAGTATTTAGATTTAGATTTTGATACAATCTTTAAAAACACGATAACGTCATATGCTCCAACTAAAAATGGAGTATCAAGCGGAAGGACAGGCTCTGATATAGAGAGAATCTTAGCTTTTGATAGTATTAAGAAAAAAGATCCAATTAAATATCAAGATAGCTGGGAAAATGTTTTAAAAAATGCAAAAGAAACAGAACAAGAATATTTAAATGGGTAGTATTTTTACAAAAATTATAAATAAAGAAATACCAGCTGATATTGTTTATGAAGATCATGATTTGATAGCATTTAATGATATTAACCCACAGGCACCAGTTCATATATTAATTATCCCTAAAAAAGAAATTAAAACTATAAATGATATTGATAATAACGATAAAGAAATAATAGGTAAAATATTTTTAGCTGCAAAAAAAATAGCTAAAAAATTAAATATTGATAAAACGGGTTATAGAACAGTTTTTAACTGTAATGAACATGGTGGACAAACAGTGTACCATATTCATTTACATTTATTAGGTGGTAGGCAGCTTGCTTGGCCTCCAGGATAATAATTATGGATTTTGATTATAAAAAAATAGAAAAAAAATGGCAAAAGTTTTGGGATGATAATAGCACCCAAAATTTAAATGATTCAGATAAGAAATTTTACTGTCTTACAATGTTTAGTTATCCTTCAGGAAGTAATCTTCATGTTGGTCATTGGTATAACTATGGTCCAACTGATTCCTATGCAAGATTTATGAAAATGAACGGATATAATGTATTTCAACCTCAAGGTTTTGATTCTTTTGGTTTACCAGCTGAAAACTATGCAATTAAACATGGTATTCACCCTCGTGAAAGTACTAACTCTAATATTGCAACAATGAAAAAACAGCTAAAATCTATTGGTGGTATGTTTGATTGGAATTGTGAAATTAGAACATCAGATGAAAGTTACTATAAATGGAATCAGTGGATTTTTTCTAAATTATATGATTCTGGGTTAGCTTATCAAAAGGAAGCTTTAGTTAATTGGGACCCTGTAGATCAGACGGTTCTAGCTAATGAACAGGTCCTTTCTGATGGAACTTCAGAGAGATCTGGGGCAAAAGTCATTCAAAAACCTCTAAAGCAATGGTTTTTTAAAATTACTGACTATGCAGATGAGTTGTTAAATTTTGAAAATTTAAACTGGCCTAAAAAGACTATATCAATGCAAAAAAACTGGATAGGTAAGAGCGTTGGGTCATCAATTTACTTTGAAATTGATGGATATAAAGATAAAATAGAGGTTTTTACTACTAGACCAGATACAATATTTGGTGCAACATATTTAGTATTATCTCCTGAACATGATTTAACCAAAAAAATATCTAACAATAATTCTAAAATAATTAAATATATTGAAGATTCTTCATCAAAAAATGACCTTCAAAGATTAGATCTGAATAAAGATAAAACAGGTGTTTTTACAGGAGCATATGCAATAAATCCTGCAAATAAAAAGAAAATACCTATATGGATAGCTGATTATGTACTTGTTTCTTATGGTACGGGAGCAATAATGGCTGTACCTGGTCATGACCAAAGAGATTTTGAGTTTGCTACTAAATACAACATCAATATCGATATGGTTGTTAGTAAATCAAAAGATATGAAAACTAACAGCGAACCACTTTTTGAAGAAGGTTTTTGTATTAATTCAGATTTTTTGGATGGACTTACAACTAGTGAGGCAAAAGTAAAAATTATATCATGGTTAGAAGAGAATGGCTTTGGCAAAAAAGAGGTTAATTTTAGATTAAGAGATTGGTTAATATCCCGTCAAAGATATTGGGGGACTCCAATTCCAATTGTATACGATCCAGAAGGAAAACCACACTTAGTGCCTGAAGAACATCTTCCATGGAAATTGCCAGATGATGTTGAATATAAACCAAAGGGTACATCACCATTAGGCTCATCTAAAGAGTTAGCTCAAAGAACAGAGTCAATTTTTGGAAAAGGTTGGAAGCCTGAAATTGATACAATGGATACATTTGTATGCTCATCATGGTATTATTTAAGATATTTAGATTCTACCAATACAAATGAAGCTTTTTCTAAGGATATATTAAACTGGATGCCAGTAGATTGTTATGTTGGCGGAGCTGAGCATGCAACAATGCATCTTCTTTATGCAAGATTTATCACAAAAGCTCTTAGAGATCTAAAATTAGTCAATTTTGATGAACCATTTAAGAAATTATACCATCAGGGTACAATAACTAAAGACGGAGCTAAAATGTCTAAATCAAAAGGAAATACAGTTGCTCCTGATAAATTTATTGAACAGTATGGCTCTGATACTTTTAGAATTTATTTGATGTTTATGGGACCTTATGATGAGGGAGGGGACTGGAACGACAAAGGAATTAAAGGGATCTATAGATTTTTAAATAAAATATGGAAATTAATACATCTTCCTGATGAATCAAGTATTTCTAAGGAAAGTGAAGTTTTAATGCATCAAACTATTAAAATTGTTACTGACGATTTGTGCAAAATGAAATTTAATACTTCGATTAGTAGATTAATGGAGCTAGTTAACAGTGTTAGCGGAAAAAATTCTATAAATATTTTATTTAAGAAGAATTTAATTTTAATGCTTGCTCCACTAGCACCGCATATAGCTGAAGAGCTATGGAGTATTATTGGTAATAAAAATTCTATTTTTAACGAAAAATGGCCAAAGTATAATCCATTAAAACTTCAATCAGATGAAATGAAGTTAGTAGTGCAAGTTAATGGAAAAGTAAGAGCTAATATTTCACTGCCTAAAAATTCTACTAAAGATGATGTTTTATTAAAGTGTAAAGAGGTAGAAAATGTATCAAAATATTTAATAAATACAGATTTAATAAAAG
>CAZYFB010000016.1:0-21550 GCA_964646655.1 uncultured bacterium | reverse complement strand
TTAGAAATGTTAGAGAATTATATTAATGATTAAAGATAAAGTAGACAATTTCTTGGACTATATATTTTTAGAAAAAAAATATTCAAGCAATACATTTAGAGCATACAAAAAAGATTTGAATGAATTTATTAATTTTATAGACAAAGAATCAATTAATTCATTAAATGATATTAAGAAAAAAAATATTCATGAATATTTATATTTTTTGAGTGTTAAAAATCTAACATCTAAAACAGTATCGAGAAAATTAGCAAGTATTAAATCTTTTTTTAACTTTCTAGTAAAAAATCAAATAGTTAAAAATAATGTTTCAAAATCTATACCTTCTCCAAAACTTGATAAAAGATTACCAGTTTTTTTAAATCAAGATCAAATAAGTTTACTACTTAAGCTAGAACATACGGATGATTTAGTTGAACTAAGGAACAATTTGATTTTAGAAATTTTTTATTCAACTGGTGTAAGAATTTCTGAGCTAGTCAAAATTAAAATACAAGACATTAAGTTAAATGATAACTCTATATCGATACTGGGAAAAGGTGGTAAAAAAAGAATAGTTATCATTGGTAATTATGCTAAGAAAAAATTACAAGATTATTTAAGTTATAGTAAAGTAAATAGTGTTGGATATTTATTTAATAATGTTAGAAAAAGTAGCATTGGACATATTTCAGAAAGAAATGTTTTTAACATTGTAAAAAAATATACAGCAAAAGTAACACAAAATGATAAAATTAGTCCACATGCATTGAGGCATACTTTTGCCACGCATTTACTAAATAATGGAGCTGATTTGATGAGCGTCAAGGAGCTATTAGGTCATAGTGATTTATCATCAACTCAAATTTATACTCATGTTAATATAAAGGAATTAAAAAAAAGTTTTTTAAAAGCACATCCCCATGCTAAATAAAATAATTAGGATAATTTATGCAACATAAACAATTAGGATTAGATAAGTTAGGATTTAAACCCTTTTCAAAAATTTATAGAAATCTACCTATTGAAAAAATAATTGAAGAAGGTATTTTAAACGGTGAAACTGTAATGGGAATGAACGGAGCTCCGATAGTTGATACTGGTGAATATACTGGACGTTCGCCGAATGATAAATATTTCGTTGTTGAACAAACATCAAAAAATAAAATTTGGTGGGGAGCTGTAAATGTTAAAGTAGATTCTTCAATTTTTGAAGAATTGTATGAAAAAGTCATTGAATCTTATAATGAAATATCAGATACAAAGACCTATATTTTTGATGGATTTGCTGGAGCAGATGAAGCACATACTTTGCCAATTCGAGTTATTTCTAAAAAAGCATGGCAAAATCATTTTTGTCATAACATGTTTATAAGGCCAAAGCAAGAACAGTTGAAGAACTTCAAACCTAAGTTTACAATTATAAATGCTTCCCATTTTTATAATGAAGATTTTAAAAAGCATAAATTAAATTCAAAAACTTTTATAATATTTAGTATTGAAAAAAATGTAGCAATCATTGGTGGGACTGAATATGGTGGAGAAATGAAAAAAGGTATTTTCTCTATCTTACATTATCTTTTACCTCAAAAGGGAATTTTATCCATGCATTGCTCAGCAAATACTGATATTAATAACAATAATACAGCTTTGTTTTTTGGTTTGAGTGGAACAGGAAAAACAACTCTTTCTACAGACCCAAATAGACCATTAATTGGAGATGATGAGCATGGATGGTCTGATAATGGTGTATTTAATTTTGAAGGTGGGTGTTATGCTAAGACTATAAATTTAGATAAGAATGACGAGCCAGATATTTATAATGCAATTAGGCATGGCGCTTTATTAGAAAATGTTGGATTTGATCCTGTAACAAGAAAAATTGATTTTACTGACAACTCAAAAACAGAAAATACCAGAGTGTCATACCCATTATTTCA
Organism: uncultured bacterium; assembly: GCA_964646655.1. Taxonomy (GTDB): domain Bacteria; phylum Fidelibacterota; class Marinisomatia; order SCGC-AAA003-L08; family D37C17; genus TMED6. The sequence continues at coordinate 19,631 of CAZYFB010000016.1, read as the reverse complement.
TATTGAAAACTCTTTAATGGCTAAAGGTTTAAATAGTATGGCATCTCATCCAAGAAAAATCATTTTTTTAACATGTGATGCTTTTGGAATTTTACCGGCAATATCAAAACTATCCTCTAATCAAGCTATGTATCATTTTATTAGTGGTTATACAGCAAAGGTTGCTGGAACAGAAAGGGGTTTAACAGAGCCACAAGCTACTTTTTCCCCTTGTTATGGAGGACCTTTTCTAACATTGCATCCTTTAGTTTATGCAGAGCTATTGAAGAAAAAAATTGAAGAACATGATGTTCCAATTTATTTAGTTAATACTGGATGGATTGGCGGTTCAGCTACATCTGGCGCAAAAAGAATAAGCATTAAATTTACCAGACAGATGATAACTTCAATTCTTGATGGAACAATTGAAAAATCAAAATATAAAACTGATCCTATTTTTAATCTAGATATCCCAATATCTATAGATGGAATTCCAAGTGAAGTTTTAAATCCAAGAGAAAGTTGGGAAGATAAATCTGTGTATGATTTAAAAGCTAAGGAACTTTCAGATTTATTTAAGGAAAACTTCAATAAATATGGAAAATCAATTGAATATTTAAAAGAGTTTGGTCCAAAATAATTATTTTCTTAGTTTGAGCTCTCTTTAATTAATATAATTTATAGGAATAACATGAAAAGAAATTTTATTTTTACATCTGAATCAGTAACAGAAGGGCATCCTGATAAAGTATGCGATAAAATATCTGATTCCATTTTAGATGCAATTCTTGACCAAGATAAAAATGCTAGAGTAGCATGTGAAACAATGATTACTCAAGGTCAGGCAATTGTTTCAGGTGAAATAACAACTACAGCAGATGTCGAATATGAAACAATTGTTTCTGACACATTAAAACATATTGGATATACAACTGATGAATTAGGTGCAGCTAGCGCTCTAAGTAAAAATAAGCATTTTTCAATAAAACATAATATTGTTTCGCAAAGTTCTCACATTGCTCAGGGGGTAGATAGTAATGATGATCACGAACAGGGAGCGGGTGACCAAGGTTTGATGTTTGGATATGCATGTGATGAAACACCAGAATTAATGCCACTACCTATTCAGCTTGCACAAAAACTTTCGCAACGTTTGACAAAATTAAGAAAAAATAAAACTCTTCAATGGTTAAAGCCTGATGGAAAATCTCAAGTTAGTGTTGAATATATTGATAATATACCTGCTAGAGTTAAAAATGTTGTAATTGCAACTCAACATGAAAGTTTATTGAATAAATTTAAAAGTGAAAAAGAAGAGCATAAATTTATATCAGATAATGTAATTGAAAAGATAATAGTTCCTGTTTTAGAAGAATATAAAATTAACTATGATGAAAATTTTATTGTTAATGGAACTGGTAGATTTGTTATAGGCGGACCTTTAGCTGATACAGGCTTAACAGGAAGAAAGATTATTGTTGACACATATGGTGGATATGCTAGACATGGAGGAGGAGCTTTTTCTGGAAAAGATCCATCTAAAGTAGACCGTTCAGCAGCTTATATGGCTAGATATATTGCAAAAAATATTGTTGCTTCAAAAATAGCTAAGAAATGTGAAGTACAATTATCTTATAGTATAGGAGTTGCAGAACCCATGTCTGTTCATGTCGATACATTTGGTACTGGTACAATTGATGATGAAAAAATTGTTAATATAGTAAAACAAATATTTGGTCTAAAGCCTCAACAAATTATAAACCATTTGAAATTAAAAAATCCAATTTATGCTCCATTATCTGCATATGGACACTTTGGTAGAGAAGGATACGAATGGGAAAAAACAAATATGATTAAAGAAATAATAGGAAAGATATAGAATATGGAAACATCAACTAAATTTTCAGATTATAAAGTAGCAGACATTGAATTATCAGAACTAGGTAGAAAAGAAATAAAACTAGCTGAGCATGAAATGCCAGGTTTAATGTCTTTAAGAAAATTATACAAGGATACAAAACCACTAAAAGGAGCAAGGATTGCAGGATGTATACATATGACTATTCAAACTGCTGTCTTAATAGAGACTTTGGTTGAATTAGGAGCTGAAGTTAGATGGTCTTCATGTAATATATATTCTACGCAAGATCAAGCAGCAGCAGCTATTGCTAAAAATGGCATTCCTGTTTTTGCTTGGAAGGGTGAAACAGAAGAAGAATATATTTGGTGTATTGATCAAACATTAGATTTTTCAGGAAATCCACCTAATATGTTATTAGATGATGGAGGTGACTTAACACTTAGACTTTTAGAAGATTTTCCTGAAATGATTAGTTCAGTTAAGGGTGTGTCTGAAGAAACAACAACAGGTGTTCATCGATTAGAAAAACTATACAATGAAGGTAAGTTACCATTTCCTGCAATTAATGTAAATGATTCTGTAACTAAATCAAAATTCGATAATAAATACGGATGTAGAGAATCTTTAGCTGATGGATTAAAAAGAGCTACTGATATTATGTTAGCAGGCAAAAAAGTAGTTGTTTGTGGTTTTGGCGATGTTGGAAAAGGTTGTGCACAATCCATGCAAGGTTATGGCGCACAAGTATATGTGACTGAAATCGATCCAATTTGTGCATTACAAGCTGCAATGGAGGGTTTTTCAGTTATTGATATGGAAGAAGCATCCGAGTTTGGTGATATTTTTGTTACTGCAACAGGTAATAAACATGTTGTGAATAGAAATCATTTAGCTAAAATGAAAGATAATGCTATTTTATGTAATATTGGACATTTTGATCATGAAATTGATGTTGAATTTTTAGAAAAAAATACTACTGAACATAATATAAAACCACAGGTAGATAGATTTGAATTTAAAGATGGTAAATCTATAATTCTTCTATCTAAAGGAAGATTGGTAAATTTGGGTAATGCTACTGGACATTCATCTTTTGTAATGTCTACATCTTTTACTAATCAAGTATTTGCGCAATTAGCCCTATGGAAAGGTGAAGTTGCTGAGGGTGTTCATATTTTACCAAGAGATTTAGATGAAAAGGTTGCGATGTTACATCTAGATCATTTGGGAGTAAAATTAACTAAAATGACAGATGATCAATCAGAATATACAGGAATACCTAAAAAAGGACCATTTAAAAACAAAAACTATAGATATTAGACTGTTTAAATATTTTAGAATAACATTTGTATTTATAGTATTATTTTTATCTAGTTGTGATTTTAGATTGCCTCAAAAATGGGAAACTCCATCATGGGAGTTTGATTTATTAATTCCACTAATAAATGAAGATTATAGTATGGCTTCAATTGCATCTAACAGCAATGACATACAAATAACTGTACCAGACAGTAGTAATTTCATTATTGAATTAAAGGAATCTGTAATTGATTCAGGATATGTAAAAACTGATGAATCTTTTTTTCTAATTCCATCAAATGACTTAGATTTTGATTTAGAGAATATTTTAGTTTCAAATCCTAATCCTATGCCTTCATTTCCATCTATAACAGAGGAGATTTTGTTATCTAGTTTACTTGAAGACCCTAGTTTAATCCAAGATGGTAAATGCTTTCCTCAAGATTTAAACTTTTTAGATAATGATATAGAAGATTTAATTGAAGATACCAGTGATGGTTTTTGTAATGAGATAGGAGACATTCAATGTTTAGACGAATTGAATTGGTTAACTATTGGTCAAGGAAGTAATACTTTTACAATTAACAATGGATTTCCTTTCATCATAGATGAGTTTAGATTAGAAATTATATCAAATGAAGAAGAATTAATTAATAATTATTTAACACAGATTGATGGTGAAGAAATAGAAATATCAAATTTATTTAATAAAAATTTAGGCTGTGATTTAAGTTCTAGTATATATCTTAGAGTTAATCAAAATTTAACTTTATCAAATAATTATAACTCATGTGATTTATATACTGAAGACACCTGTTCAGAACTTGGTTATTTATGGCAAAACGATGACTGTTATTTTTCAGTAAGTGTAGATCAAAATGCATGTGAAGAGTTAGGTTATCTATGGCAGAATAATCAATGTATTCAAATTATACCTAATATTTATGATGAATTTTCTTGCAATCTTGTTCCAGGTGATACTCAATGGGATGGAAATTTTTGTTTCATTATTATAGATATGATTCAAACTTTTTGTAATGATATAATTGATGGTATTTGGATTGAAGATGAATGTTTTGTTGCATGCACATCAAATGAAGTATGTTGTAATTCAATTAATGGAACTTGGAATGGAAATGAATGTATAGATTTACCAACAGGTGTATGGATTACTGGAGACGAAAAAATAACTATATCAAATGAATTTGAAATAGATAACTTTCAATCAATTAATGCAGATTTAGAATGTACAATAGATACAAGCTATTCCGTAGAATTGCCTGTCGATGAAAATATGCAACTTGTTCAAGGTTTAATCTCTGATATTAATGATATAGATACAAATCGAATTTCATTTGATCTGACAAATAATTTTTTTACAGATATAACTTTTGAGTTATATTCAAATAATTTATTTAATGCAGATAATATACCTTTATATGAATCTCAAGTAATTCCACAAGGTGAATCATTTGATGATATTTCATTATCTAATTATATAATTAAAAATATTGATGGTACAAGTGTTGATTCTTTATCAATAGGATATTCCGTTTTAGTTCAAGAAGATAATGCGACTCTTAATTTTGAAGAGTCATATGGTTTAACTGGAACTGGAATTGAAACCAAAACAATTAAACTTGATGAGCTCAGAGTTAATTTAAATGAATTTTCAACTTCAGATATTGATTTAGGAAGCCTACCATCGGGATTTGAAGGTTTTGATTTACCCTATTTAAAGTTTGATTTACATTTATATAATCAAATTTCTGCAGATATGAAACTATATCTAGATCTATATGGAATATCAGATGATGATACGCTAAAGATTCATGTGGAACCTAATATTAAATTTCTTGATCAATTAGATCCTTATTCAGATATAGATACTTTAAAGATTTCTTTTATTCAAGATACGATGACTACAGTACATACGGGTAACTATCCTATTATTCAAGATGATCCTGTAATATATATTATGGATAATAAAATAACAGAATTATTTTCATATGATAAAATAGATATATCTGGATATGCAATAATGGATGGAGATGCAACTCTATTACCCCAAAAATCGTTATGGGGGGATATAGAAATTGAGATACAACCTTTAACTATTGTGATAAAGAATGGTGATATATTTAGTTTTGTGCCAGATGAATTTACCTCACTAAATTCTATGGATAGACAAACTGCTGCAAAGATTGATAGTGGACTAGTTTCTGCTACATTAAATATGAACATTAATAATAAAGTTCCATTTGGAGGTAATTTATTAATGTATATCACTAATAGTCCTGATTTTTTTCCAATGTGTATAGATTCGTTATTTTCTGGTAATTTAGATGAACAAATTGTTGATAGTACCTGTAAATCAGATTTACAAAATTATTTAGCATGTGAAACTTTACAAGTTGAATATGATAGTACTAATACTTTTGTTTCTCATATGGACTGTTTAAGTAATGATTATAACTATTATTTTGAAAGCTTGCTTAATTTAGATTTTGATTCTCCAAATTTAGATTCAATTGGAGTAGTACTAGATTCAATGTTAAGTCATCAAACTATAACTCTTGATGATCAAATTAATTATTTTACAAGAGATTCATCTCAATATTTGATTCCAAGGTTTGTATTTGATAATGAATTAGATACAATTACATTTCAACCAACAAATGTTTTATCTATTAATTCCTATTTAATCTTTAAACTTTTAAGTTCAGGTCTACTTGAAGAATGATAAGAATAATACATATCATAATTTTTTTTAATTTAATATTTTGTGCATATAATATTAATCCAGAGAATATTTCTATTTCTGGTTCCTCAGCAATAGTATACGATGATTTTAGATCAATAAATCCCGCATCTTTAGCTACTCATAAAGGTTTAAGTATTAAATTGATTGGTTACAACTTTGGATTTGAAAATAATTTTCTTTCAATATCTAAATACAATGATATCAATGGTGCAAATTTTGAAGATAAAACAGATCCTGATTATTATCCAAAATCAGAATTGTACACATTATTTGAAAATGGTTTAAAATTTAGCACTCATATGGCATTTAGTATTCCATTCTCTGAAATAGTTTTTAATAATATATCTTTTCATAATAGAGCTTATTTTATAAATGAATCAAATTTACCCCAATCTTTTGTTAAGCTTTTATTGTATGGAAATGAACCAAATGAAATTTATAGCTTGAACGGATCAAGTAATGCAAATATTTTTACTGAATCTGCTTTAGGTTACTCAAAAAAAATTAATAATTTTTCATATGGAATAAAAATAAAATACCTTCAAGGTTTAGCTTTTGGTGAATTAATAAACCTTTCTGATAATTCATCTTTTTTTGTAACTGATACTACAACTGGATTTATGGGTGAAGCTAAATATTTAATTAATCAAGCTGTTGGAGGTAGTGGATTTGCATTTGATTTGGGGTTAATTTATAAATATTCTGAAAAAATGAAATTTGGAATAGCACTTAATAATTTATTGGGTAAAATAAATTGGGATGATAATAATTTAACTTATAATCTTATGAGAGATAATATAGTTTCAAATCTTCCTCTTAGGCATAATGAAAAACAATTTTTTTCTATTAAGTTAGACACTCTTAATGCTATGAATATAATTAATTTACCTTTAAACCAAATATATAATATTGAAAATTTTTCTGTAATTGAATTTGAATCTATTGAAAATATTCCATTTGATATTGATAGCTTATTAGCCTCAAACTCATTGATTGAAACTGAGTTTGGTTCATATTTATTAAAAAGTAAAAATTTATCTACTTCTCAGATAAAATCATTTAATTTAAAATCTCAATATTATAAAACCGAATATCCTGCCAATATTATTTTTAGTTTAATGAGAGAATTAGAAAGTAAAATTCACTTATCAATCTGTTTAGAATCATCATTTTCTAATAATCTAAGAAATAGTGAAAAGTGGAAATTTTCATCTGGAATTATATTTAATAGATTTCAAAATCAACCCATAACAATTGGATTTTCTATTGAGGAAAAAGGAAAAATATTTTCTGGATTTTCTTATGGCTATAAAGTTGGGCCATTACAAATAAATAATGGAATAAGATTTAATGATGCTATTTTTTTTCAATCAACAAAAGGCATTGATTACTCATTTTCTATATTGTTCAAAACAAATAAAATTTAAAAAACAAATCTCCTGTAATATATAAGCGATATTCCAAATACTGTTAAATTTGGAACCCACGCAGATACTAAAGGACTTATTGAACCTTCAATCCCTAAATTTTTACCAATAACAACTAAAATATAATAAATAACAATTATTAATAAACTTAAACCTACTCCATAAGAGACATTAGAGTTTTTTAAACCTATTGCGCACACAATTCCAAATAAAGTCAAAAATAGATTTGAAAAGGGGTACGAAATTTTATGATATAAGCCTACTTCCCATTTATTAGTATTACTGGAACTTTGATTTTTGATATCAATAAATTTCTTTAATTCATAATAATTCATTTCTTCTGGCAAAGTAAATTCTGATATCAAATAAACTGGATTAATATTTTTAATATTTAATAGAGTATCTTTTATTAACTTTTTTTCTCTTAAAACATTATTGTCCCATAACCTAACATTCATTTGATCAAAATACCACATTTGGAATTTTGAATTCCATTTCATCGAATTAGCATCTATTCGATATGATATTTTATTTTTATCATCCACTTCTTTTATAGTGATATTATTTGCGATTTCTTTTTTATTATTATAGTTCATTATAACTATAGATTTATTTTTATCAATATCTTCAACAAAATTTCTCAGTTTAGTTTTATTTTTTTTTAAGCTATATTTTTTCATCAATATTGTTCTTTTATGGTTACTATCAGATACAATATTATTTTCAAAATAAAAATGCCCAATACTTATCAATAGACTACAAATAGCAATAATGATACTTATTCTTAAATATCCAATTCCAAGTGACCTAATGGCAATTAATTCATTATTTTTTACATGTGATAATATTGATAAAATAACACCAATTGTTATCGACATAGGAATTGCATAGCTTACAAACATAGGTATAGTTAGTAAATAGTAATTAAATATTTCTTTACTGCTCATTCCTGCATTGATAAAATTATCTATCATTTCAACAAGGTTTGTTAAAATAATTATTGAGCTAATAATTAATAGTAAAAAAATTACTCTTGAGATAAAATTTTTAAAAATATATATATCTAGCATTTTTACCATAAATGTAATTTAGTTATTTTACTTTATGTTTTTAAGTTATAAATTTAAACAGTATTAATATGCTCCCTTTAAATATTGTACGAGATACAAGTAAGGGCATACATAAAAATTTAAGGGGGCTGTAACGCCCTTTTTTTGTATTCAAGAATATGACTATAAATGGTAAAGAAAAATAATAAAGCAATCTTACTAGATGCTCAGCAAATTGATAAAACCTTGACTAGGCTATCTCATGAGATTATTGAAAAAAATTTAGATCTTGAAAATTTAGCTTTAGTTGGTATTAGAACTAGAGGTGATATTATAGCAAGTAGATTACATTTAATCATTGAGAAAATTTCTGGTATTAAAATTGACTTAGGATCAATTGATGTTACTTTTTATAGAGATGATTTTGAAACTAACTTAGGAAGTCCAAAAGTTGGTCCATCTGACATTCTATTTAATATAAATAAAAAAAATGTCATTCTTATAGATGATGTATTATATACAGGAAGAACTATTAGGGCAGCAATGGAAGAAATTTTTTCTTTGGGGAGGCCTGATAAATTAGAGTTAGCGGTTTTGATTGATAGGGGTCATAGACAACTTCCAATTAAAGCAAATTATGTTGGAAAAAATTATCCAACATCATTTAATGAACATATTCATGTTTATCTAAAAGACGTTGATAGTGAAGAGTCTGTAAAATTATTGGAATATAATGAGCAATCTTAGTACTAAGCATTTTATTGGATTAAGGGAAGCAAAAGAATCTGATATGCAGTTAATTATTGATACTGCATTAACTTTTAGAGAAATATTAGATAGGCCTATCAAAAAAATACCCTCTTTGAAAGGAAAAAACATTGTTAATCTATTTTTCGAAAATTCAACTAGAACTAAACTTTCTTTTGAATTAGCAGAAAAAAGATTATCAGCAGATATTATGAACTTTTCAGCTAGCTCTTCAAGTTTAAATAAAGGCGAAAGTTTAAGAGATACTGTTCAAAATATTCAAGCAATGAAAATAGATTGTGCTGTTATGCGACATCCTGTGCCAGGCTCATGTTTGAAATTAACTGAATATTTGGACTGTCCTGTCGTTAATGCAGGAGATGGCACAAATGAGCATCCAACTCAAGCTATGCTAGACATTACAAGCCTTTATGAGAAGTTTGGTAAAATTAAGAATTTAAAAGTATCGATTGTTGGTGATATTTTGCATAGTAGAGTAGCAATGTCAAATATTTTAGGTTTACAAAAAATGGGAGCTGAAGTACTTTTATGTGCTCCACCTCATTTGATTCCAAAATTTATGTCAGATTTTAATGTTAAAATTTCACATGATATAAATGAAGCTTTAGAATGGTCAGATGCTTTAAATATTTTAAGAATTCAAAGAGAGAGAATGGGAATTGGGTTAGTACCATCAATTAAAGAGTATAGGGATCTTTTTGGCATTACAAAACAAAGACTTCAAAGATTGAACAAAGAAGTAGTAATTATGCATCCAGGACCAATTAATAGGGGTGTTGAGATTGATACTTATGTTGCAGATTCAGACCAATCAGTTATATTAAATCAAGTTTTAAATGGAGTTGCTGTAAGAATGAGTATTTTGTATTTACTTTTAGGAGCTACAATTGAAAGTTAATATTCAAAATATTTCAAATTCTAAAGTTCTTCTTATAAATGGTGAATTAATAGATGTTTTATCAGGTAAAAAATCTAAAGTTGACATTCTTATTGAAAATGGAAAAATTATTGAAATAGGTAAAATTGGTAAGTTTGAAAATGCAGAAATTATAGACTGTAAAAACAAAATTATAACTCAATCTTTTATAGATATTAACTCTTCTTTTAAAACCCCAGGTATAAATGACGATGAAGATTTAAGTTCTGGCAGTAACGCTGCTATGGCAGGTGGTTATTCAAAAGTTTGTTTAATGCCAGATACAAATCCAATAATTGATACTCCAGAGTTAGTTAATTTTATTAACAATGAATCTAAAGGTTTACCAATTACAATTTATCCAATTGGTGCAATAACTAAAGAATTAAAAGGCCAAGATTTAGCTGAACTTGGATTAATGCATAATGCTGGAGCAGTTGCATTATCTAATGGTAAAAAAACAATTATGAATGGTCAGGTTGCAAGGTATGCAATGGAGTATACTAAAATGTTTAATATACCATTTATAAATCATCCTGAATGCCTAAACCTAGTCAATAATGGATATATGAATGAATCAGTAACATCCAATTTGTTGGGCATAGCTGGAAATCCTTCAATAGCAGAATCAATAATGGTTTTTAGAGATTTGCAAATTGCTAAATATGTTGATGGTTTGTTGCACATTCCTACTGTATCTACTTCTGATTCAGTTAAATTTATTGAAATGTTTAAAAATGACAATACGAAAGTTACGGCTGAAGTTTCTCCACATCATTTGTTTTTTAATGATGAGCAATTAATTAATTTTGATTCAAATTTAAAAACTTCACCTCCTATAAGAAGTAAAAGCCATGTTGAAAGTTTAATATCAGGATTAAGAAATGGAGTTATTGATTGTATTGCATCTAACCATAATCCAATTAAAATTGATGATAAGGATAATGATTTTTATCATTCAAAATCTGGTATTATTGGGTTAGAAACAGCTTTTTCATCTTCTCATACAAAATTAATTAAAAATGGATTTAAAACAGAAACAATCTTAAACTTTTTTTCTCTTAATCCTTCAAAAATTATGAGTTTAGATTTGTGTGATTTTAAATTAGGATCTAATGCAGAACTTGTAATAATTGATCCAAATAAAAAATGGATTTTTTCTGAAGATGATATTTATTCAAAATCATCAAACACTCCTTTTATCGGCCAAGAATTTATAGGTAAGATTTGCGGTACAATCAGCAAATCTAATTTATTTATTAAATAAATAATATCCTTGACTGATATAAAGTTCTTCTATTAACTTATCAGGCTTTACTAATTACTAAATAAAAAGATTTAAAAAATGAAAACTGAATCGATTAAAGGCAACGATATTGTAAGAGATTGGTACGTTGTTGACGCAAAAGATAAAACATTAGGAAGACTAGCAAGTTCTGTAGCTCACATATTAAGAGGTAAGAATAAGGTTAACTATTCACCAAATTTAGATATGAGTGATTTTATTATCGTGATTAATGCAGAAAAAGTAGTTCTAACAGGTAATAAACAAAATACCAAAGAATATTGGAGACATACAGGATATCCAGGTGGACAGAAAACTGTATCATATAAAAAAATGTTAGATGAAAAACCTGATCAGGTTATAAGAAAAGCTGTTAAAGGAATGCTTCCCCATAATAAATTAGGAAGAAAACTTCTAAATCATTTAAAAGTTTATTCGGGCACGAATCATCCTCACAAAGCTCAATCACCTAAAGAATTATCAATAAATTAAGGTTAATATAATAATGGCAAATACTAAAAATCAGAAATGGATTGCAACTGGTAGAAGAAAATCATCTATAGCTAGAGTAGAATTAAAAACAGGAAAAGGAAAATTTCTTGTTAATGGCAGAGATTTTGATGAATACTTTAATAGAGATACTCAAAAAATGATTATTAAAAGACCGTTTGATTTACTTGAGTTAAAAAATCAGTTTGACATCTCTGTAAATGTGCAAGGCGGTGGCTCTACTGGTCAAGCAGGAGCAGTAAGATTAGGTATTTCAAGAGTTTTAGAAAAAGTCAACCCTGACTTTAGGGCTGAATTAAAGTCAAATGGAATGTTAACAAGAGACTCTAGAAGAGTTGAAAGAAAAAAATATGGGCAACCAGGAGCAAGGAAGAAATTCCAGTTCTCTAAACGTTAGGATTTATATGAGTGAATTATCAACAAAATATTTAATAGAGTCAGGTGTACATTTTGGGCATCCAACACAAAAGTGGAATCCAAATTTTAAAAAGTTTATTGCTGGTCAGAAAAATGGTATTCATATAATTGATGTAAACAAAACTATTGAAAATTTAAATTTCGCCTTAAAAGAATTAACTAAAATTGTTTCTAATGGAGGTAATGTGCTCTTTGTTGGAACCAAAAAACAAGCTAAGGAAGTTGTTCAAGAAAGTGCAGATAAATGCGGTATGTTTTATGTTAATGAAAGATGGCTTGGTGGAACTCTAACGAACTTTTCTACTATTAAAAGAAGTATTAATAGATTGAAAGTGCTTGAAAAAGAATCATCAGATGTTTATAAAAATCTTACTAAAAAAGAATTAACACAACTTAATCGTGAGAAAAATAGACTTTCTGATTTACATCGTGGCATAAGAGATATGAGATATTTACCAGCAGCTCTCTTTATAGTTGATGCTAACACTGAGAGAATAGCTATTTTAGAAGCAAAGAGATTGGGTATACCAGTCTTTGCATTAGTAGATTCAAACACTAGTCCATTAGAAGTAGATTATGCAATTCCAGGTAATGATGATTCTATTAAATCAATCAGTGCAATCCTAAATCATATATCTTCATTGTTGCTAGAGCTAAATTCTGAAAAAGAAGAAATCAATAAAAAGCAAGATGATACTAGCAAGGAGAATTAATGAGTTCAGCTAAAACTGTTAAACAATTAAGGGATGTTTCTGGTGCAGGGATGATGGATTGTAAAAAAGCTCTGGAAGAATCCAACTATGATGTTGACAAAGCTATGGATATTCTTAGAAAAAATGGAATAGCCAAAGCAAAAAAGAAAGCAGGAAGAGATGCAAAAGATGGAGTTATTGTTCCATATATTCACCCTGGTTCAAAATTAGGTGTTTTAGTTGAAATTAATTGCGAAACTGATTTTGTAGCAAGAACAGACGCATTTCAAGATTTTTCAAAGGATATTGCTATGCATATTGCAGCTACATCTCCCATAGGTATCCAAAGAGATGATATTTCATCAGAAGTAATAGAAAAAGAAAAAGAAATTTATAGAGACCAAGCTCTTCAAAGTGGAAAACCTGAAAATATTGTTGAAAAAATGATTGAGGGCAGGTTAAATAAGTTTTATCAAGAAAATGTATTACTAGAGCAAAATTTTGTTAAAGATCCAGATAAGGTTATATCAGATTTATTAAGTGACACTATTTCAACACTTGGAGAGAATATTGAAATCAAAAGATTTTCTAGATTTCAACTTGGTGAATTATCTAAGCCTGAAGATAATTCGTAAATACATATAAAATGCAAGGAACTCACTACAAAAGAATTTTAATTAAATTAAGTGGTGAAGTTCTTTCTGGTTCTAAAGAGTTTGGTATTGATTATAAAGTTGTATCAGATCTTGCCCATCAAATAAAAGATATTCACAATAAAAATATACAAATTGGCATAGTAATTGGTGCTGGTAATATATTTAGAGGAGTTTCATCCGAAAATGAAGGAATGGATCGAGTATCTGGTGATTACATTGGTATGATGGGTACTATAATGAATTCTGTAGCACTACAAAATGAATTGGAAAAGATTTTATGTGATACCAGGGTTATGTCTGCTTTGTCAATCAGGCAATTAGCAGAACCTTATATTCGAAGAAGAGCTACAAGACATTTAGAAAAAGGTAGAATAGTTATATTTGCTGGAGGTACTGGTAACCCATATTTTACAACTGATACAGCTGCGGCCTTAAGAGCAATTGAAATAAAAGCTGATATAATAATTAAAGGTACAAAAGTTGATGGTGTATATGATACCGACCCTGAAATTAATAGTAATGCAATTAAATATGAAGATTTATCATACAAGACTGTTATTGATAATGAGCTAAAAGTTATGGATCTAACTGCAATAACATTATGTAAAGAAAATAATCTTCCTATATCTGTATTAAATATTAATATTGCAAATAATTTGAAAGATTTTTTATTTTCTAAAAACAAAGTTGGTACAATAATTAAATAGAGGTGATAATGGAACAAGAAATTTTCTCAACATCAAAAAGTAAAATGGAAAAAGCAGTTGAGCATTATAATCAAGAAGTATCTTTTATAAGAACTGGAAGAGCCTCTACGCAAATATTAAATCCAGTTAAGGTAGATTATTATGGAGTGCCTACACCTCTAAATAATGTAGCAAATATAACAATACCTGAAGCTCAATCAATTTCCATTCAACCTTTTGATCCTTCAAGTATTGAGCTTATTGAAAAAGCTATTATAGAATCAGATATTGGTTTAACGCCAAGTAATGATGGAAATATTATTAGATTAAACATTCCTTCTTTGACTGAAGATAGAAGAAAAGAGTTAGTTAGACAAGTACATAAGATTATTGAAGATGGCAAAATTGCTATTAGAAATATAAGAAGAGACACTAATGATCAACTTAAGAAATTAGAAAAGTCACATGATTTATCAGAAGACAATCTTAAAAGAGAATTAAGTAACGTGCAAGAGTTAACTGATAAAAATATAGCAAAACTTGATGAAATTCTAAAAAATAAAGAAAAAGAGATTCTAATTTAGTTAGAGATAATTTTTAATTTCTAATTTAGTTTTAATTAAATCTTGATTTTCAATATTCAATATACTCGCAATTTGTTTAATTAGGTGCTGTTCTCTAAAATGTAATTCATTATCTGAAAATGCTACTTCAAAAATACAATAAATAAAATCTAGCTTATCTTGATATGAAAAATTTTTATTTAAAATTTGACCATATTCAAAGAAGCTAGTAGATTTTTTAAATTCAACAATGGCATTTTCAACTATAGAATATGCTTCTTCAGTACTAGTAGAGAAAAAATCTTGAACAATCTCTTTTATAATTTTGATTTCATTTTTTTCAATATTTTGATCAGCATTTGCAACAGAGTATAATAAAATTGTTGCAGCATTTTTAACATTATTATGTAGATTATTAGACATATTAATAATTTACGTAGATTAAATATATATGTTAAATTAAATATAATGAAAATAGTAAAAATAAAAGATAATAGTTTAGCTCAACAAATTGGTTTAACAGAGGGAGACCAATTAATTAAGATTAATGGCGAAAGAGTTCTTGATCATTTAGACTATGAATTTAAAATTGCTGATGAAAATGTAGTTTTAGATTTTAAAATCAATGGTGAGTTAAGTCAAGTTATTGTTGAAAAAGACTATGATGATGATTTGGGTGTAGAATTTGAAGAGATGAAAATTCGAAAATGTGGCAATGATTGTGTTTTTTGCTTTGTCGATCAAAACCCTAAAAATATGAGAGATGGAATTTATTTTAGAGACGGTGATTACAGAATGTCATATCTATATGGTCATTACATAACAATGACTAATATGAGTAAAAAAGAATTAAAAAGAATAGTTGATCAAAAATTATCCCCCCTTTACATTTCAGTTCATGCCACAGATGTTGCTTTAAGAAAAAAATTATTATTATATAAATGGGGAAAAGATGATTTTTTACTAAAAAAAATTAAATATTTGATTGATAATGGTATTGACCTTCATGGGCAAATTGTATTGATTCCAAATATGAACGATGGAGAATATTTAAGACAAACTGCTTCAGATATTTATAAATTCTTTCCAAAATTTAAAACTTTATCAATAGTACCTGTTGGATTAACTAGACATAGAGATGGATTGCCAGAATTAAATTACGTTAATAATAATTATGCAAAAAAAATACTTGATTCTTATCCCTCATTAAATAAACAATTTCCAGGTAAAAATTCACCTTTTATTTTACTTTCAGATGAATGGTATATTCTTGCTAACAAACAATTTCCTCCAAAAGAATATTATGGTGAATATGATTTAATTGAAAACGGAGTAGGACAATTTAGAGATTTTATTGATAGATTTAAAAGGGAGAGTATTAATTTTCCAAAAAAAATAACAAAGCCTACAAAGATTTCTCTCGTAACTAGTACTCTAGTTTATGATATATTTGTTAATTTAATAAAGCCAGTTTTGGAAAAAATCAAAAATTTAGAAGTTAATTTTTATAAAATAGAAAATAATTTTTTTGGTGATTCAGTTACAGTTGCTGGATTATTAACAGGAAAAGATATAATATCACAAATAAAAGGATATGACTTAGGTGATTCAGTTTGGGCTACTTATAGAATATTAAATGAAGATCAAACTCTAACTCTTGACGACATGAATCTAGAAGAAATTTCAAAAGAATTAAATGCAAAATTTAATGTTTCAAAAAAAGATAGTATCAAAGAAATTATAGATTATATAGAAAATGAAGCGTAAACCTTTAATCACAATCATAGGTAAGCCTAATGTTGGAAAATCAACATTATTTAATAGAATCATTGGTGAAAAAAAATCTATTGTATCTCCAGTAGAGGGAGTTACAAGGGATAGAGTATATGGTACATATGATTGGCTTGGTAAAGTATATGATATTATTGATACTGGTGGATTTGTTTTAAATGAGAATGACATTATTAATGAAAATATCAAAATACAATTAGATATTGCTAAAGATGAATCAGACTTTATTGTATTTATTGTTGATGGAAAATCTGAAATAACATCAAATGATTTAGAGCTAGCAAAAAATATAAGAAAGTTAGAGAAACCTTTTCAACTTGTTGTAAATAAATCAGATAAGCAAAAGGAAGATAGTCAAAATTATCATTACTATAATTTAGGATTAGGAGATCCAATATTTATTTCTGCTGAACATGGCAGAAATGTTGGTGACTTATTAGATTCAATTGCTTCTGCATTTAAAAACATAAAAGAAAATGTTGATGAACAAAATTTTATAAACTTAGCAATTGCTGGAATGCCAAATGTAGGAAAATCTTCATTAGTAAACTGTATAATTAATAAAGAAAAATCTATAGTAACTGATATTGCAGGAACAACTAGAGATGCAATTGATTCATATATTACATATTATAAAGATCAATTTAGAATCATTGATACAGCAGGCATAAGGAAAAGAAGTAAATTATTAGATGAAATAGAGTATTATAGTAGCGTTAGATCATTTAGAGCTATTGATGAATCAGATATCACGGCAGTTGTAATTGATGTATCAAAGGGTTTAAATAAACAGGATAGTAATATTATAAGTTATGTAATTGATAAAGGTAAGGGGTTATTACTAGTTTTTAATAAATGGGATTTAATTGAAAAAGACAATTATACTTTAAAAAATATTACTGATGATATAGTTGAATCTTTTCCATCCCTAGCATATTTTCCAATGATTTTTATTTCTGTAAAAAAAAATTTACGTGTTAGAGAAATTTTAAAGTATTCTAAAAAAGTTTACAATGAAAGAAAAAGATCTATAAAGACAAATGAATTAAATATTTTTCTTGAAAAAACAGTTCATAGGTATCAACCTCCATCAGTTAATGGTAAATTTTTAAAAGTTAAGTATATAACGCAGCTTGCACAAAATCCTCCATTATTTGCTTTGTATTGTAATCATCCTCATTTATTTTCAACAAATTATAAAAGGTATTTAGAAAATCAATTACGCAAAGAGTTTGGCTTCTTAGGAACTCCAATCAGGATATCTTTTAGAAAAAAATGATAATTCAATTTATAAAAGTTATTTTCTTATCTTTAATTTTTTCAACCAGAGTTTTCGATGATAATTTAAATATCACTCTAGATAATAATAGGTCTTGTTCTGAAAGACCTATTCTGGAAAACACATTAATTTCACCAGGCGGTAATTTTTTAATTCATTACAATAACTATTATGATGGTATTACAGAATTTGCTAATGAAGTAGCATTAGCTGCTGATTCTTCTCAAAAGGTTATTGTTGATATAATGAATTTTAGAAATCATGTATCAGACACTGATAATTTGTATGATATCTATATAAAACAATTACCAAATGGAAGCTATGGTTGGAATTGTCCAGAAGGAGATTTAGGGTCTTCATGGGTTGAAATAGATGATGATTATATTGGTTCAAATTATAGTACATCAGGATTAAGTGCAATGAAAATTAGTGTTGCACATGAATATTTTCATGCAGTACAAAGAGCATATGTTCCTATTCCTGGACAGAATTCCTTTTTTTATGAATTAAGTTCAATATGGATAGAAGATTTAGTTTATCCTGATATTGATGATTATATATTTTTTAGTCAATATGGTGATGATTATTTTTCAAATCCCGAAAGAAATATGAATTCTTATAATGGCTATGGATTAGGTTTATATGGACATTATTTAAATTCAATTTATAATGACCAAATAATGCAACGAATTTGGGAAACCTACTCATTAATTTTTGAGAATGATAATATTGATAGTGAATCAGTATTTGATGCTATAGATAGTGTTCTATCTAATGAAGCATTTAATTATAATTCTTCATTTGTGCAATCATGGATTGATTTTAACTCAAGAAATTTGTTTAATGGTATTAATACAAATAGTGATTTGCACTATTATGCTGATCAGGTATTTTTCAATCCAATTAATACTAATGCAAGTCTAATTGATACGTTAGAAATAATAAATCGTACACTAAATAATAAATCTGTTAAAATAAATTCATTTTATCCATATGATATATCTTTAATTAATATTATAAATAATTCAAACTCAAATAATATTTTTAGTAATTTTTGCCTTTTATCGGATGAAAATGAAATTACTAATTTTCAAACTAGTATTCAGACAGGTATTCTCAATTCAAATGATTTATTTCACATAGTATCTATATCTAATGCTAACAATGATGAGGTTGATATTACATTAAATTCAATTTTATTAAATCTAGATTTCTCAAATGAAATTTATATTTATCCTAATCCTTTAGATTTGGACGGTAATTTAACTGTACGTTTTAATTCAGGTGTTAAATCAGATAATATATTTTTAAAAGTATTCAATATTAATGGTCAGCTATTAAAAGAAGTAAATCTTGGTCCACTTAATTACACATTAAATGAATATAATGATATTAATATTAATATTTTTGATAAAAAGTTTACATCAGGTATATATATTTTATCTTTTGAGCTTGATAATAAAATAGTTAATAAAAAAATCACCTTATTAAAGTGAAGTCCATATAAATTAAATCATATTATTTAAAAAGATTAAAATTCAATTCAAATTATAAAAAATAATTTCTTGTTATTGTTCTAAACTATTTTATAATTTTAGGGCCCTATTGTTGGAGTGAGATAGGAGGAAAATTGGCGCGGGGTGGAGCAGTCTGGTAGCTCGTCGGGCTCATAACCCGAAGGTCGTAGGT
>CAZYFB010000015.1:0-23398 GCA_964646655.1 uncultured bacterium | reverse complement strand
CGGTATTTTATTTTTGATTGGATGTTTCTTTGCTAATGAGTCTGTTCATGAAGCTACAAAATCTTTAGTCTACTCTCTTATTTTTGTTAGCTTTTTTTTATTTTTAACTTTATTTTTTCAAAACTTTAAAAGAGAAATAAATTAACAGTTTTCTTTAAATTATAATCATCTCCTAATTTTATGAACAAAATTATAAAAAATATTTTAAAACAAAAAAAATTAGGAAAAAAAATTGTCATGACTAATGGATGTTTCGATTTTATTCACGCAGGTCATGTACATTATCTAGAGAAATCAAAAGAGCTGGGCCAAATACTTGTTGTTGCGATAAATTCAGATAAATCTGTAAGGAGATTAAAGGGTAATTCTAGGCCTATTAATCCTTTGAAGGCTAGAAAAAAAGTACTTAATAGTTTAAGTTCAGTAGATTATGTTTTAAGTTTTAATCAAGATACGCCTATCAAATTATTTGAAGTAATAAGGCCAGATATTCTTGTCAAAGGAGGAGACTATAGGGGGCATAAAATTATTGGAGAAGAAATTATTAAATCTTATAACGGTGAGGTCGTGATACTAGATTATTTAAAAGAATTTTCTTCTACCTCTATAATAAACAAAATAAAACGAATTGATGAACTCGATTAGTTTGAAATCAAATCTTTTTTATCTTTTGAATAGAATAGTAATATTTCTTCAACAAAATCTAATAAAACTTATTTCATTTATTTTTTTTAAAAAAAAACAAAAAAAAAATTCACAAAATGATAATGTCTTAGTTTTTAGAGGCGGCGGCCTTGGAGATTTCTTATTTGCTCTTCCAGCCTTTAATCTATTGAGGGAAGAGACAAAAAATTCTAGGATTTTTCTCATAACTTATGTAGCCGCGGGCGGAGCTCATTTAGAAAATTTGAAACGAAAAAATATATCCAGTCCAACTTGGATTAGTTTAGTCGATAATTTGTTTGATGAGATTATGATTTTAGAAAACATTTCCTTGAAAAATATTTTGTCCAAAAGAAAACAAATTAAACTGCTAAAAATAAATAAAGTAATACTTATGGGTGGGCCAGGAGAGCCCTTCTTAAGTGTCTTAAAAAAGTTATTTTTATTAAAATTAATAGGGTTAAGGAAAATAAATGTCACGTTTACAGAACAGAAATTCTCTTTAAGTTTTTTTAGAAAATTTCATCAGAAATGGGGTTTTGCTTCTCATAAGGTAAATGGGCCATGGGAAGCAGCAGAAAAATATTTAAACAAAAAATACGATGTAAAAGATTATTATTATTTAAGTAAAAAATTAGAAAATTTGAAAATTCAAAAAGATAATTATGAAAACTTTATGGTAATTTCACCTGGGTCATCACATAAATGGAAAAATTGGGGAGAATCAAACTTTCAAGAACTAATTTTTCTTCTTGAAGATTTTATAAACAAAAAAAATATGTCATTAGTTATCACAGGGCCAGAATCAGACAAAGAGCTAGGAGAAAGGATAAAAAGTAACAATAAGAAAATAATCAACGAATGTGGAAATTTTAGTATAGATGAGTTGGCATACTTATTCAGTAAGGCCAAATTAGTTTTAACCAATGATGGAGGGGCGGCGCATTTAGCAGCATTGACTGGAACAAAGTTAATTAGCTTAAGTAATGGTGCAGAAGAGCCAGGAATCGTTACGCCAATTGGAGAAAATGTTATAGAACATAGGAATTTAACAGTTTGCACTCCTTGTTTTGGAATGACCCATTGTCCGCTAAATCATTCAAAATGTATAAAGGACATTTCAGTTAAAAATGTCTATTATTCTATTTTGAAATCTCTATAATCTGCAACTAATTGTTATGACAGTATTAAACGCCAAGAATTACTTGAAAGCTCACAAGGATCTTGCATCTAGGATAGACATTTCATCATTAGAAGTGGCAGTAGATATAATTAAAAATAAATTTTTAGATAATAAAAAAATCTTCACATGTGGAAATGGGGGCAGCGCCTCAACAGCCTCTCATTTCATAACTGATTGGAATAAGATGATCAATTTGGCAACAGGAAAAAAATTTAGGGGCATTTGCCTCTCAGATAATATGGGCTTGATAACAGCTTTCGCAAATGATTTTTCATATGATGATATATTTTCTGGCCAGCTTGCATCCATTGCCGATGAAGGCGATTTATTAATTTCAGTGAGTGGAAGTGGAAATTCTAAGAATATTCTCAAAGCTATCAAATACGCGAACGACAATTCAATTACTTCACTTTCAATACTCGGATACGATGGAGGAGAAGCTCTAAAAATTTCAAATCATTCTTTTTTAGTTCCATCTTACGATATGCAATTATGTGAGGATGTTCATTTAAAATTTGGGCATATTGTTATGAAAACATTATGTCAGTTAGATATTTCAGATTAGTTTAAACAGGTTTTATCATTATGAAAGTTATAGGATTTGGTTCAGATCACAATGGAACTGAAGTAAAAAATCAATTGATTGAAAAACTTTTAAAAAATTCAGATTTTTTTGGTTACAGATTTATTGATTTTGGTAACTATGATTCGAAAATCAAAAGCGACTATACAGATGTATCCAAACAAATTGGGTCGCTTGTTTCCGGTGGACAATTAGATTTTGGTATCCTGATTTGTGGAACTGGGGTGGGTATGTCAATCGTAGCAAATAAGATAAAAGGTTGTAGAGCTGCATTAATACACAATACTTTTTCAGCTCCCAAAAGTAAGGAACATAACAATTCAAATATTCTTTGTTTAGGGGCTTGGGTAAACGATATAAATACAAATTATGATATTTGCAATCTTTGGCTAAACGAAGATTTTGGAGAGGGGAGACATGTAAGAAGGGTAGAAAAAATCGAAAAAAATCCACTTTACAAATCCTGTTTTACATACGGTTGCTTTGATCTCTTAACCACAACTCATATCAAACTACTAGAGTGGTCTAAGCAACTAAGTAACAAACTGATAGTTGGATTGATGAGCGATGACTTTACGAAAAAATTGAAAGGAGAAAATAGACCTTATTTAGCATTTCAAGATAGAAAAAAAATATTAAATAGTCTCGATTGTGTTGATGAAATTATAGAATTGGGGGAAGATATTTCTGAAACCCTCAATATAATTAAACCAGATCTCATAGTGAAGGGTGGGAACTCAAATGAAAGTGAAATAAGAAAGATTGATAAAATCCCAAATGATTATGATCTTAAGATTTTTCCATACATCAAAGAAAATCACCAAATAAAAGAACTTATTTTAAATGCTAGAAAAGATTAAAGAAAATTTAGAAAAGCTTCATAAAGAATTATTCAATTCAAATTTAGTAGCTTGGACAAGTGGAAACATAAGTGAATTCTCCAGGGAAGATGGATTGGTTGTAATTAAACCAAGCGGAGTTAAATATAAGGATTTAAAAATAGAAAAATTTGTAGTAGTGGATCTCGAAGGAAATAAAATTGAAGGAGATATGAATCCTTCTACTGATACAGAATCTCACCTTTACATTTATAAAAATTCAGACGAAGTAAATGGGATAGTTCATACACATTCAACATATGCTACTGCTTTTTGTGCTAATCGTAGACCCATACCTTGTTATTTAACTGCTCAAGCGGACGAATTTGGAGGAGAAATTCCTTGTGCAGAATATTCTGAAATAGGTGGAAAAGAAATTGGAATGTCCGTAGTTGAATGTCTAAAGAACACCAAAAGTAAAAGTATTTTATTAGCAAATCATGGTGTATTTTCGGTAGGGGAAAGCGCTGATGCCGCTTTAAAATCTGCAGTTATGACAGAAGATTGCGCAAAAACAGCTTTCTGGTCTATAAACTTAGGTAATCCTTTAAAACTTTCTGAAGAAGAAATTTTTAAAAATTGGGACAGATATCAAGGATCCTATGGTCAAAAAGAGTAATTTTAAAAAAGTATTAGTTCTCGGAGACTCTATTATTGATGTAAATAGCTATTCTAGTAAAAGTGGAATCTCAGCAGAGACACCAACTCTGAAAGGTGATTTTTTACATGAAGAATATTCTTTTGGTGGAGCAGCCTTAGTTTTTAGAAACCTAATTGAATTGAACTCAAAAAGTAAAATTGTTTCTTTTGTATCAAAGGACAAAGAAGGCAATTTATTAAAGCAATTTTTATTAAAAAATAGATCAAATTTTATTGAATCAAAAAAAAATTCTCACGTAAAAAAAAGATATTGGATTGATCAATACAAAATTTTACAAATTAATAAAACCACCGAAAATATTTATGAAAAATCTGAACTGACTAGACTTTTGAATTTGTTCAAGAAGGAAATTAAAAATTTTAGTGAGATAATTATCTCCGATTATAGAACGGGTCTTTTTTCAAATGAATTAATAATTGAAATAAATAAAATTGTGCAATCGAATCCAAAAAAAAATTTTTATTTAGATTCTCAAGCAACAAGCAAAACTCCTAATCATTATAAATTTGAAAATTTTACCTCGGTCATCATAAACAATGATGAATTCAAAGAATTAAAGAATAAATTGAATGTAAATTCTTCAAAGGATTTACTTAAAAGACTTAAAGCATGTTCTTTGATTATTAAGAATGGACCAAATCAAATACAAATGATAACAAACAATGAACATTTTAAAATTAAACCACCTAAAACTATAGAAGTAGATTCTTGTGGCGCAGGAGATGCATTCATTGCAGCTTATTCTGCTTTCAATGGAAGTAGTAAAGAAAGAGTTAATTTTGCAGCAAAATGGGCCTCTGGCAAAGTAGGGATAATAGGACCAAATCCTTATAATTTAAAATTATTCTCTAAAAGATATGGCTTACGGTATTCAATTAGATAATATTCCTAAGGTGCTTTCACCTGAAAAAACTCCTACCGAAATTGGTTCTGAAAGACTATGTGTTAACAGTAGTCGTTTTTCTTTATTGAGATACGATTCCCTTCTCAAAAACAATAAATATCTCCTTTTCAATAACGACGCATATTTGTTTTTATTTTGCGGAAAATTAGATTGTATTATCAAAAGAGGAGAACGTTTCTTCAGGTCAAGTTTAGAAAAAGAAAATTCAATAAAAATTCATAAAGGGGACAAGGTCAATCTGAATGAATTTTACAAAGAGTCAGTAATATATTTTTTCTCAACCTCTAATTTAGAAAATTTTAATTTATTTGATCTAATTGAGAAAGTCGAGATAGAGGCTGAAACAATAAATTCGATTGATCCAAATAAAAATTTCGATTTTAGAGAAAAATACTGGGGTTCAATTGAATCAATATTTTCAGATGAAAAAATTTCTGGAAAAATTATGAGAGCAAACAAAGGCATTACTGGTAGTTTGGAATATCATTTAAATAAGTACGAAAGTTACTACATCGAAGAGGGGATATTAAAAGTAGGGCTTAGGGTAGGAAGAGCTGAAAATACATCTGTAATTATGAAAAAAAATAATTCTTTTTCAATGTTTCCTGGACTAATGCACTGTAGAATACCTATTGAGGATGTATTGATAATAGAAATTTCTACTAAAGATGAAGATTCAGATTCATACATTGTTGAAGACGGGCAAAACTATATTCATATCGAACAATCGTGAAATTATTTTTAGACAGCGCAAATTTAGATGATTTAGAACTCGCTTTAGAGCTCGGCTTTATTAAAGGAGTAACAACTAATCCATCGTTGCTTTCAAAAGAACCAAAGTCAAATTTCAATGAGCATATTAAAAAAATGTGTTCTATTTTAAAAAGAAATAATGATGAATTACCTTTAAGCGTAGAGGTTTTTACAGATGATCCTGAAAAAATGATCGATCAAGCTAAAGATATTTACGACTTTGCAGAATATGAAAATTTGAATATAAAAATACCTATAGGCTGGAAAGAGCTTAAAGCTATCTCTGAAATATCAAAATTTACTAAGGTAAATGTGACTTGTATATTCAACGTACAACAGTCCATCATTGCCGCTGGTGCAGGAGGACACTATCTATCAGTTTTTTTCGGAAGACTAAAAGACATTGGCGGTTACCCAATAGAAGTTATAAGGCAAACTAAGTCAATTTTAAGTAAATTTGACTCGAACTGTGAAATCATTGCAGGTAGTATAAGAAATCAGGGAGATGTACTAGAGTCGATTTCCTCAGGAGCAGACATTGTCACAACTTCATTATCTGTCTTAGAATCACTTACACCTCATCCTCAAACGGACAAATCAGTCGACGGATTTCTAAAAGACTTCGAAAGTTGGATAAGTTAAAAATTTTTTTTGATATAGATGGAGTCCTTTGTTCGACTAATGAGGGGAAATACGAAGAATCTTTCCCAAATCAAGAAATGATAGATCTTTTAAATTCTCTTTACGACGAGGGGCATGAAATTTCAATCTATACATCAAGATTTATGGGAAGATTAAATGAAAATACATATGACGTTAATGAATACGGCTTCGAACAAATTTCTTTGCAGTTAAAAAAATGGGGAATAAATTATTCAAGACTCATTCTTGGCAAGCCTAGATATGATATTTTTATTGATGATAAGTCTTACAGATACAAAGTTTCAGACTCCCTACTTAACCTCAAGAAAATTATTTCAGATTTAAAAGATTCAAAAGGTGTTTAATTTTTTAAATTTTAATAAAAATGATTTTAGAAAAACAAAATTTTTTTAAATTAGTTAAGCAAAAAATAAAATTTTTTATTTTTGATGCTATGGTTAAAGAAGGAAATCCGATCTTTGTAATTTCTAATGACTCTTTATCGCTAAAATATCAGCTTGAAGGAGAATATGAGAAATACATTACTTTTTTAACCGAATATTATTCAGGTAAAGGCTTTAAAAATTTTTTCATTGATATAGGAGCAAATATTGGTATATCTTCATGCTTAGGGGGAAAAAATTTTGAAAGAATTTTTTGCTTTGAACCAAATCCTTTTTTGGTTAATGTTCTAAAAGCCAATTTAGAACTTTTTTTTCCAAATCAAGATTATGAAGTTTTTAATTATGGTCTGGGAGATGAAATTGGGAAATTTGAGACATTTATTCCAAAAAAAAATTGGGGGGGAGCATTTATAAATTCAAAAAAGAATAGTTATTCTCAAAATATTCTCTTAGAAAAAGACAACTTTAAGTCATTTGATCCAAAAAATTTTCTTACAACTGAAGTAGAAATCAGATCTACTCAAGAGGTTTTAAAAAATTTATTTAATACCTTCGATACAGATAAGCCTAATAAAGGAGTTATAAAAATAGACGTTGAGGGTTTCGAGCCTTTAGTTCTTGAAGGAATATCAAAAAGTCTGCCTAAAAATTTTTCAGTAATTATTTTTTTTGAGAATTGGAATGAGAGTTTAAGTTTTGAATATCTTAAAAAAACCTTCAAAAATAGGAATATAAAAATTTATAAAATAGAAAGTTCAATATTGGATAAATCTATCTCAAGATTTTGGAAAGTTCTTTTACTTTTCATAGGTTTTAAGAATTACGTGTACTATCGACCAGTAGATAAACAAAGATCAACTCGAGGAGATATTGTTTTAGAAATCTCATAATTTTTAAATTATTCTTTGATATTATTAGCAAAATTTAAGGAGTCGATGTCTCCGATATCTATTAAATGACCTTCAATTTTAAAGATTTTGCTTTTTCTAATTATTTTAGGCATTACATGATATCCAATATCGTAAGCACCGTTATAGTTAATTTTTAAAGTATTAATTTTTTTTAAAATATTTTTACTAAAGATATAAATTCCTGCAGCGGCTAAATTTGATTTGGGGAGACTTGGTTTTTCTATAAAAGAGATCCCATTTAAATATTCATCAATCTCTAAAATACCACATTTAGTTGGCTTGTCAGTCAAAAAAGCACCAACTGTAACCTCTCTTTCATTTTTTTTGTGGAATGAGATAATTTCATTTAAATTGAATTGAGTGTAGTTGTCTCCATAAATAACGAGGAGGTCATCATTTTTAAAAGAATTAAAATTAAAGGAAATTGTTCCTGCACTACCTAATAATTCTTTTTCAAACTTTGTAGAAACTTTTAAGTTAAATTTTTCCTCACTTAAATAATTCTCAACTTCGTCTGCTAACCAATGGGTATTAATAAAAACATTTTCAATGTCAGTACTTTCGAGACTTTTTAGCCAGTGAAAAAGTAAAGGTTTGCCTTTAACTTTCACAAGGCATTTTGGAATTTTAAATGTTAATGGTCTTAAACGCTTACCTTTTCCTGCAGCTAAGATTAGTGCTTTCATAATTTTAAATCATCAAGATTAAATACGTAGGGCTTCGCATTAAGTACATTTATTTTTCTATAAAGATTTAAAGATTTTTTTTCGATTTGCAAAATTATCAATCTTAGAATTGCGACATGAGAGACAATGCAAAGACATTCAGAAGATTCAGTTTTATTTATAAATTTCGAAAGACCCTTATTAACTCTTTCTTTCAACATGCCTAAAGTCTCTCTTTCTTTGAGATGTAATTTTGAGGGAAAATTATTCCACAACCTCCACTCTTCATGAAAATTCTCTTTAATTTCTTTTTCTGATTTTCCCTCCCAAGGGCCCATTTTAAGTTCATTAAAATATTCCGAAACAATTAAAGCACAATCCTGAGTTTTTTTTATTTCACTAGCAGTCATTAGAGCTCTCTTCAAGGGACTCGTTAAAATTGTGCCAATTTTAAAAATAGAAAGTTTTTTCGCTAATAATTTTGATTGTTTTATTCCTCTAGCATTCAAAGGTTCATTAGAGCGGCCTGAATAGATTTTTTTTAAATTTGAATTTATTTCACCATGCCTTATTAAAATTAATTTTCTTTTTGACATGGATTAATAGTCAAAAATGATTGAAGAACCTTCTCTGGAAAATGAAATAGGAAGCTCTCTAAAATTTGAAAAAACAGATCTTAGTTTTCTTTGGTTAGCTTTTTTACAGTATGTTAATAGGAAGCCTCCACCTCCGGCACCGGCTATTTTTGCTCCCAAAGCCCCTTCTTTGATAGCTTTACTGTACATATCGTCTATTTCTGGATTTGTGACGCCACTCGCAAGATTTTTTTTTAACTCCCAGCTTTTATTTAAAAAAAATCCAATTTCGTCAATATTGCCAGATAGAATAGACTTTTTTCCTAAAAAAGCTAACTTAGAAAGTTCTTTTAAATCATCCGTCTTCTCAGAAATGTTCATCTTTTGTTCTGTTAAAACAGTTTCTGCTTTTCTCGTTTTGTTTGTATAAAATAATTGCAAATTCGTACAGAGTTTTTTCTTTAAATTTTCTGTTATTTTTAATGGTTTTATAACCGTTGAACCATCTTTTCTGAATTCAATATAAGAAATGTTACCGTGAGAGGTTATTGCTTGATCTTGATATCCTATAGGATTACCAAGAATTTCTACTTCAATTTCGCAAGCTTCATCAAATAATCTTTTTAAGCTTACTCTTTCTGATTTGTATGCATAAAGAGCATTTAAAACTCCTACAGTTACAGCACTTGAAGAACCTAATCCACTTCCTTGAGTTGGAATATCAGCTAATGTCGTGATTTCTATTGATTCGGAAATATTTACCTTTTTTAAGCATTCCTTTATCAAATCATGCTCTAAAGCGTCAACATTAGTTACTTGTTCTTTTATTGAGTAGTTTAGGACTATATCTTTATAAAATCTTTTATTGACGATAGTGTAAATGTATTTATCTATAGCCATAGAAAGTACTGCTCCTCCATATTTTTTAAAAAAATCTGGAAAATCAGTGCCTCCTCCTAAAAGACTTATTCTTAATGGTGTTTTTGAAATAATCATCTATCAACAGAAAACAAATTAAATTAATACTTTTTTTAAAACTTCGTCGTATTTTTCAATTTGAGCATCTACATTATACTTTTCTGCTAAAGATAAGCTTTTTATAGACATTTCCTTTAGTTTCTTTCTATCGATCAAGATATCAGACAACACTTTAGTCAAAGAATTGACAGAAGAGGCTTCGTAAAAGAACCCAATGGCTTCTCTTTTTACAATTTCACCATATTCTCTGCCTAACGAAGTTATCACAGGCAATCCATTAAACATAAGCTCATATGCTTTTGCTGGCATAGAGACCGTTGAGTTTTTTGAATATGGTGCAAGAGCCAAATGAGACATTGAATATAAACTTGTTAATTCTTTCTTATTGAGCATACCCAAATATTTAATATTTCCATTTGAATTTAGTTCAGCTTTTCTAACTTGATTTTCGTATGGCCCTGAGCCTGCCATTATAAAAGATATAGGAAATTCATTTTCAGTAATCTTTTGCATAGCCTTCAATAAAGTTAGCATGTCATAATTTTTTCCAAGATTACCTGCGTAAATAATTTTTAATTCGCCAGAATAATCTTTTTTCATTAAGGTTTCTAAAGACACCTTCTCTTCAATTGAAAGATTACAATGATAGGAAATTGCGTTGGGCTTATTTATCAAAGAAGGAGAAATTTTTTTTGCCAAGACGTCATAATCTTTTGATACAGAAATTATTCCATCTGATATAGAAAAAAACCTTTTTCTTATCTGATAAAAGGGCCAGAAAATTATTTTTTCAAACTTTTGCAAGAAATTTGGTAGAACAGAGATAAAAACTTCTGGCCATAAATCTCTAAAATCAATTACAAGTTTAAGTTTTTTTCTCTTAAGAAACTTTAGAACAAAAAAATCTCCAAATAAATCTGGCGAGCTTTTAATTAATATTTCTGGAGGCTTTTTTCTTAAAGCTAATTTATACCAATTCATGTAAAAATTAACGATATGAAATATCCTTTTAAAACCTATATGTTTCTTATATTCAGAGGTGGGAACTAATAAAATTCGTGATCTAGATTTATAAGGAATATCACTGAATTTCTCAACTCTTTGCTTTTTTAATGTATGAGAAAAGCTACTTGTCCACCATGTTACTTCATAACCTTTTTTATCTAACTCTTCAATTAAGTTTATACCGTGTTTAAATCCATTTTCACCAGGAAGAGCATCAGTAGGGTGAACCATCCAAATTCTTTTTGTCATCATTTAAAAGGGATTATTAAAATTCTAATTACAGCTATAATTTTTCATTTAATATGTAACCTATAACTATAAATTTTCATATCTAAACATCTTTTACTAAATCGTAATTGAAATATATCTTAAATTTCTTTAATTAAGCCAATAATATGAATGTAAGACAAGTTAAAAAAATATGATTTTTATTCGATCAGGATCAATGCTAACGAGAGCAATTATCTTGGCATTACAAAAATATTTTATTGATTGCATAATTGGAGTTTAAAACGATGTTTCATTTTTACGGGATTAAGATATGGTTAAAAATATCTTTCTCACAGATAATCTCAATGAGCATTCTTCAGATATTGGCGAGGTTAACAAAGATAAACATGATTTGTAATAAATTATTGGTATAAAAAAAATTATTATGGAAAAATCTTTAATATTTAGATTTGCTAAACCCTCAGATGCCAAACATTTAGCTGGGTTACATATTATTTGTGGTCAAAAGCAGACAGGAAGCTTCATGCCATTTTTGGGACTTAGATTTTTGACATCTTACTATAAAATCATTCTTTCCTCAGAGTATTCGGTCGTAATTTTAGCTCAATGCAAAGAAGATGGAGAATATTTGGGATTTCATTCTGGATCTATAGATGCAAGAGCAATGCGGAATGATTTCAGCAAAGCAAAGATAAGGCTTGGTTGGATTGCTATAACCTCATTTTTTTTAAAACCAAAATTGCTCCTAGAAGTAATTAAACGAC
Source organism: uncultured bacterium (assembly GCA_964646655.1). Lineage (GTDB taxonomy): Bacteria > Fidelibacterota > Marinisomatia > SCGC-AAA003-L08 > D37C17 > TMED6. The sequence goes on along the minus strand of CAZYFB010000015.1, from coordinate 11,598 downwards.
ATCGCGCCTTAAATGATAGCTCTTCTGATTTCATTATTAAGGAAGGTCCCAGAGGTGAGTATTGGGCTTGGAAACCGGGCGGTTTGCCATCTTATGGGGCAGCAAAACTTCATAACCTGTGGCATCACATTATGTTTACTATGGATTGTAAATATGTAAGATCAGAAGTGAATGTAGATCATTCTAAAGTCCGCAAAGCTGTCATTGCAATGGGCGGACAAATTCTTTCGGAGACAAAAGATCTAAATAATCAACCAAGAATTATTGTTGAGTATGATTTACGTAAATATTGTCAAAGATTTCCTCTAAACAAAGTTTAAAGAATAAATCTATTTTATCTGAAATTAAATTTTTAAATAATTTTGTTTTTTAATTTATTATTAGTTATGAAAGTTAGTTTTTTTAATTAAGATTATCGCTATAAAAATTTCAATTTAAATAAAATACTAGACCTAAATGATGCTTTGTTTATGAAGTTGTTATTAGACTTTAAAATGTATACAGTTTGTTCGTTTATTATCACAATTCTTTTTAGTAAAAAAACTATTAGTCATGAATGTAAGTATTTACGATTTTTTTGAGCAAACAGCAAAGAAAAATAAAGATAAAACAGCAATAATCGAAAATAATCAACGTTTCAGTTTTAGTCAGTTAGAAACTGACTGCAACACGGTAGCTTGCAAAATTGTTGAAAAATCTTGTGAAGTAAATATTGTAATTGGCGTATTGTTAAAGAAATCATATCCTTTAGTAGTGGCTAATTTAGCAATCACAGCATCGGGATGTGCTTACATGAATTTAGACTACAAGAGTCCTCCTGAACGTTTGCGCTCTATTGTTGAAAACGTAAACCCTTCAATAATAATTACTGACGAAGAGGGGGCTAAATCTTTGGGTAATATTTTTAATAATAATATAGTTCCTGAAATTATATTATACGACGACAATGAACATAGTTCGAAAGATATTATTACAATCGATGATTTGCGAAAGCGTCGAGAAAAAATTATAGATACAGACCCATATTGTCTTATAAATACTTCTGGATCTACTGGAACTCCTAAATCCGTAATCCTTAATCATAAAAGTTTTGTTGATTTTCTCAACTGGAGTGTTTTAGAGTTTGATTTTAGCGGCTCTGAAATAATGGGTTCTCTATCACCTTCAATTTTTGATATATATAGCTTTGAACTGTGTCTTCTTTCTTTTCAAGCCTCTACTATATGTTTAATTGACGACAAGTTATCACCATTCCCTGCAAAAATTCTAGAAATTATTGAGAAACATAAGGTTAATTTTATATTTTGGGTTCCAACAATAATGGTTAATATTGTTAATCTTGGCTTATTAGATAAATTTTCTTTAGAAAACTTAAAAACAGTTTGGTTTGCTGGAGAAGTTTTCCCAACTGCGTATTTTAATAAATGGTTTGATAAGTTACCTAATACTCAATTTGTTAACTTATATGGTCCAATAGAAATAACATTAGATTGTTCTTATTACATCATAAATGATCGAATTCTTGATGATCAGCCAATTCCTATTGGCAGAAGTTGTAAAAATACTAATCTTATTGTCTTAAATGATGATGGAACAGAGACTAAAGAAGGAGATATCGGTGAGTTGTGTGTTAGAGGAACATCTCTTGCCATGGGTTATTACAATAATCCTGAGGCTACGAAAAAGGCATTTATAACTAACCCACTCAATAAAAAATATCCTGAAATAATTTATAAAACTGGTGATTTAGTAACACGTTCGGATGGGCTTTACTATTTTAAAGGACGTGCTGATACTCTAGTGAAACACTTAGGTTATAGAATTGAGCTAACAGAAATAGAGCACTCGATTTCGTCAAACATTGAAGAGGTAAGAAATGTGTGTGTAATATACGCTGTTGAAAAAAAAGAAATAATTGCATATTGCGAGCTTAGAAGCCATTTAACAATTAAAGATTTCAGAATTAGCTTAAGAGATGTTTTGCCTAGTTACATGATTCCATCAAAAATAGTTGAAGTTGAAAAAATGTCAATGAACACCAATGGTAAAATAGATAGACTGGTTTATAAAAGGTTATCTCAAGAGTGAGTCATTCCAACCTGCTAAGATTCATTTTTTTTGGTGAAGATGTTTTTAGTCTCACAGTCTTAGAGTCTTTAGTAAACTCAAATTTAAATCTTAAGCCTTTAAATGTGGTCATGCTCAACCCAATATCAACATCAGGTAAACGCCTAGTTAAATATTGTCAAAACAATAATATATCTATTTTGCAAACAGAATCTGTAAAATCTGAAGAATTTTTGAAAAATTTTGATGGATTATCGTTTGACCTAATTATATCTGCTCATTTTCAGAGAATTCTTCCAGAAAAGTTATTTAAAAAAGCAAATTTGGGAGGCATAAACCTTCATCCATCACTTTTACCAAAATATCGCGGCATGTCTCCTCAACACTGGCCAATTATATTTGGTGATTCAAATACTGGAGTTACAGTTCATTTAATAGACGAGGGAGTTGATACAGGAAATATTTTATGTCAAGAATTAATCTCTTTATCTCCAGATATATATATACATGAGTTCCAAAAAAAATTGCTATCAGTTTATAAAAGAATTGTTGTTAATGCAGTAAAAAGATTAATTAATGGTGATAGAGGGACAGTTCAGCCATCATTAAAATTACCATATTTTGGTAAAATTAAAGATGAGGATATGGTAATTCACGTTAATACTCCGATAGATAGAGCTTACGGTATGATTAGAGCCTTTTCTTTTCCTTATCAAGGAGCTCGTTTTGGAAATATAAGAATTATGAAGGCTGTTCCGGCATCAAGTGATATAATTGATTTTTTTAAAAATTCAAAAGCAGCTTTTGATATTCACGAAAGAAATTCTTCATTTTATCTTGTCCTAAAAGATGGCGCATTGGAATTAATTAAATGGAACAAAATTTGAAAGAGAAGATTTTAGAAATAATACAATCCATTCGCCCTGAAATTGAGTTCGATGCAAGCAAAAGAGATCTTTCTTTATTTGGCGTTCTTGATTCTCTAGATATAATATTGTTAGTTGATGACCTTGAAGCTCAGCTTGGTATTTCAATTGATCCTGAGCATATAACGCCAGAAAATTTCTACTCTTTAGACACCCTATGTGAACTTGTTAGGAGCCTAAGTAAATGAATCTAAACTTTGATGGCGTCAAAATTACAGGGGTCCAACTTATTTTGCCTAGGCGTGAGATTTCTTTTGACAGTGAAATGGATGACTATAACTTTACGTCTGCACAATCAGCCAAACTCAAAGCTGTGATGGGCTACGACAAAAGAAGAATTGTAGAAAATGGTATTACAAGTTCCGATTTAATAGTTCAGGGTTTTGAGAAATTAATTAAGTCAGAAGATATTGATCCTAATACTATTGATGCTTTGATTGTAGTAACGCAGACTCCTGATTATATAATGCCTGGCACAAGTTATATCATTCACAGTCGCCTTTCATTTGGACAAAACATGCTTTGTCTTGATATCAATCAAGGTTGTGCAGGTTATATTGTTGGCCTCATGACCGCCTTTTCATTAATTAATAAAAATAACTTTAAAAAAATAGCTTTGGTAAATGTAGACGTTGTTAGTCAACTAGTTGGCCAAAGAGATCGAAACAGCAGGCCAATTATAGGTGATGCTGGATCCATCACTATTATTGAGTCAGATAAAACCGGGCAACCTATAAATGGCAACATAAAAGTAGACGGTTCTGGGTGGGATGCATTAATGGTCCCTGCTGGAGGAATGAAAATTAGATCTAGTCATGAGACATCTATTGTTTCAGAAGATGCTAATGGGAATGAAAGATCTCTTGATAATTTAGTTATGAAAGGTGATGCAGTATTTAATTTTGTAATGCAATCTGTTCCAGATATGATTAATAATTTGATGAATGAAAGTAAGCATCAGATATCAGATGTCGACAATTTTTTGTTTCATCAACCCAATCCTTTTATGCTTAAGAAACTTGCTAATAAATTAAAAATACCTTTAGAAAAAATGCCTACAAATCTCGTACAAAAATATGGAAATTCAAGTGGGGTTTCAATTCCAGCAGTTATTTGTAGTGAATTTGATTTATCTTACTTTAAGAAAAATAGGTTGATATGTATGGCCGGCTTCGGAGTGGGTCTTACATGGGGTTCGTTATTAATGCGAATGTATGATTTAACATTTTTAGAAGTTTTAGAAGTTTAATTAAAAAAAATTAGGAGATTTATATGGAAGAGCTAATAACTGAGTTATGCGAGATTCTTGAGGTGTCAGATTTACCACTTGACTCTGCATTTAACAGTATGCCTGAATGGGACTCTTTAAATGCTCTAACTATTCTTGCTATGCTTGATGCATATGGCATTTCAATGGATGCTGAAAAATTAGAAGAATTTGCGAGTATTTCTATCTTTATAGAATATGTTTTAGAAAATAAAAAATGACAAAGTTATATACATTAATTACAGGGGCGACTTCGAGTATAGGCATGGACATTGCTCATAACCGAGCTAATACTGATAATCTGCTTTTACATGGTAGAGATCTTGATGCCCTCTCTAAACTAGCTAATGAAATTAGTACAACAAATAATATAAAGATTTGGTGCTTTGATTTTACTGATATTAATGAATTACATAATGATTTTTCTAGAATGCTCGAGAATGAAAATATTAAAATAAATAAGGTAGTACACGCTGCTGGGCATCTAAAAATTATGCCATTTAGAGCTTTTAAATATAATGATACTTTGGATATATTTAGTATTAATGTATTTAGCATTATTGAAATTATTCGCGTACTTACCAAAAAAGCTCATAAAGAACATTTAGAATCTGTTGTTATGATTTCCGCTTTTTTTAGTAAGTTCGGTGACAAGGGTAACGCAATATATTCTTCATCTAAAGGAGCTTTAAACAGCATAGTTAAAGGGCTTGCTGCAGAGTTTTCACATGCTCGATTTAACGTCATTATTCTCGGAGCTGTTCGTACAAAAATGACTGAACACTTATTTGAGGCTAATTCAGATATGAAACGTTTTGACAGGTATATCTTGGGAACAGGAAATACCAATCAGGTTTCAGTTACCGTAGATTTTTTATTATCTGAGAATCTTTGGATGACTGGACAAGAAGTTTTTTTAGATGGCGGAGCTTCGATTGCTTAAACCAAAACGAGATTAAATGTGACTTCAAACACAAAACAGCATTTATTTAAATATGGAAATCAGGAAATAAACGCAGAAACTATTTTAGAGATTTTGCGTAATTTTAATTCCGATCAATGCGATGTTCTTTATATCCATTCTGGGATGCAGTTTGGAATGCCAAATCTCGAGCTTAGTCGATCAGAATTGTTAGATTCACTTGCCAATATTTTATATAAATTAAATGTACAAACCTTGATTATGCCAAGTTATACGTTTAGTTTTTGCAATGACGAGGTTTTTGATATTGCTTTAACAAGAAGTTCGATGGGGGCACTGAACGAGCATTTGCGAATAAAGCATAACTGGAATCGATCACACGATCCATTAATGTCTAATATTCTTTTTGGTGATAAACAAGAGCTTATAAAAGATATAGGTAAGAATTCTATTGGTGAGAGATCCACATTTGATCTATTAGCTAAATCTGGACTTAAAGTAAAATTTCTTTTTTTAGGGCCTCGTGTGCATGATTGCTTTACCTATATGCATTACCTAGAAGCTATGGAAAAAGTCCCATACCGATATAATTACGATTTTGAAGGAGTTGTAGTTGATGGTGAACATCAATATGTGGATAAATATTCTCTTTTTATAAGAGATGAAGGTGTTGAAGCTGGCGGTGGTGCAAAGATATATGAAAATATAATGATAGAACGTAAGTTAGCAAAATATAAGGTGTTAGGAGGGGGAGCTATTACTGTTTTAGATATAGAATCAGCTCAAAATATGTATATTGAACTATTAAGAGAATCTCCTAATTTTTATATAGAGGAAGTATTTAATACCCCATTTCGTTCAAAAACCTTTAAAAAACGTAAAATGGTAGCTCTATGATGGATTGGAAAATACAGTTATTTAAATTGAATTATAACGAGCTTGAAAAAAAAGCAGTTTCTGATGTTTTAGATTCTGGTTGGATCACCATGGGAGAGAATATAATAAATTTTGAAAAAAAATTTGGCGAAATGCTTGGAAAAGATGTTCTTTGTAGTGCAGTCTCAAGTGGAACTGCGGCAATGCATCTAGCATTTCTTGCCCTTGATATTGGACAAAATGATGAAGTAGTGATGCCTGCATTAACCTTTGTTTCGGATGCTAACTGCGCAAGGTTAGTGAATGCTAAACCTGTTCTTGCTGATTGCAGTTCTGAAGATAATTGGAATGTTTCTGCAGAGTCTATAAAAAAAGTTATCACTGATAAAACAAAAGCTATTGTGGTTGTTCATTACGCAGGTTATCCATGTGACATGAGACCAATTGTTGATTTGTGTAAAGAGGAAGGGATTTATTTAATAGAAGATTGTGCTCATGCCCCAGGCGCTTTTATAAATGATAAGTCAGTTGGTGCATGGGGAGATATAGGCTGTTTTTCTTTTTTTACTAACAAAAATTTGTCTGTAGGAGAGGGCGGTATGACATCTACTTCCAATAAAAATCTTGGTAAAAGGTTGGCTTCGTTAAGATCACATGGCATGACTTCTTTGACTCTAGACAGGCATAAAGGAAGGTCAATTACTTATGATGTTAATGAACCTGGAATTAACTATAGAATGGATGAGATGAGAGCCGCTTTGGGTTTAACTCAACTCGAAAAGCTTTTTGAAGCAAACACACTTAGAAAAAATTTAACGGAAAGATACAGAAGTAACTTTGAAAATACTAAAATCAAAATTCCATTTAATAAATTTTTGCAATCTAACAGTTGTGTATCTGCATTTCATATACTTCCTATTCTACTTCCAATTGGAGTAAACAGAACTTCTGTTATAGAGCATTGTAGAAAAAGGGGTATCCAAACAAGTATTCATTACCCTGCTTTTTGGGATTTTGAAGCTTATAAAGATAGATTTGATAAAAATGATACTCCTGAAGCTTTGAATATTATCCCAAGAGAATTAACACTTCCTTTATATCCAAGTATGACCTTTGAACAGGTTGATGAGGTTACAAGAACTATTTTGGAGGCCTGTGAATGACATTAGAAGACCAAACGCTTAAATTAATTGGAAGAGATCAAGGTCTTTTTGAAAAAGACATATTCTCATTGAATCCAAAAATAATAAAAGAAGTCCAAAAATCTAATTTTCTTATTATTGGCGGCGCGGGATCTATTGGACAATCTGTAACTAAAGAAATATTCAAAAGGAATCCTTTAAAACTTCATGTTGTTGATATTAGTGAAAATAATATGGTTGAATTAGTGAGGGATATCCGAAGTACAAAAGGCTACATTGATGGTGACTTTAGAACTTTTGCTATTGATTGCGGCAGTAGAGAATTTGAAGCTTTTATTTCATCTGAAGGTCCTTATGATTATGTCTTCAATCTTTCTGCTTTAAAACATGTCAGAAGTGAAAAAGATCCATTTACGTTGATGAGGATGTTGATGGTTAATATTTTTAACACTATCAATACTTTAAATTTATCTAAAAAATACGGAGCCTCAAAATATTTTTGTGTTTCAACAGATAAAGCGGCAAATCCTGTAAATATCATGGGCGCTAGCAAACGTGTTATGGAAATGTTTTTGATGCGTGAAAGCGAAAGTATATCTATCTCACTAGCAAGATTTGCTAACGTTGCATTTTCTGATGGATCTCTCCTATATGGTTTTAATCAGCGATTCGCAAAAAGGCAGCCTTTTTCTGCTCCAAATGATGTAAAAAGATATTTTTTAACACCACAGGAGTCTGGAGAATTATGTCTTTTATCAGGACTTTTTGGAAAAAATAGAGATATTTTTTTCCCTAAGTTAAATGAAAATCTTCATTTAATAACATTTTCTCAAATAGCTGAGATGTTTTTGCGTCAAATGGGTTATGAACCTTTTCATTGCGATAGCGAAGAGGAGGCTCGAAATATGACTACAAATTTATTAGCAGAAAAAAAATGGCCATGTTATTTTTTTAAAAGTGATACAACAGGTGAAAAAGATTTTGAAGAATTTTTTACTGAAAAAGAAGATTTAGAAACAGAAAGCTTCCATGGAATAGGCGTTATTAAAAACAAAGTTATATATGACGAAAAAAAGTTAAATAATTTTCACTCTAGTATAGAAAATTTAAGAAAAAAAGGAGTTTGGGATAAGGAAACTATCCTAAATTTATTATTCGAATTACTTCCTGAATTTGCTCATAAAGAAACAGGTAGATACCTTGATCAGAGGATGTAATGTTTATTAGAGTTTGTGATTTTCTGTTTTCTGGAATTAGCCTGTTCTTTCTTCTTCCCCTTTTTTTAGTAATTATATTTGTTCTAAAATTTACTGGAGAAGGAGAGATTTTTTTTCTTCAAGAGCGCGTAGGAAAAAGAAAAAAAATGTTCAAACTTTTTAAGTTTGTAACGATGCTGAAAAATAGTCCTAAAATTGGAACTGGCACTGTTACTCTTAAGGATGATCCCAGAATTCTTCCAGTTGGTTCGTTTTTAAGGAAAACAAAAATTAACGAATTACCTCAATTACTTAATGTTTTTTTAGGGCATATGAGTTTGATTGGCCCAAGACCGCAAACACAAAGATGTTTCAATGCATTTCCAATTAAATCACAAAAAATTATTTCTAAAGTAAAACCAGGACTTTCAGGGATTGGACCCATTGTATTCCACAGTGAAGAAAATATTCTTGAAAAACACAATGACATAATTGATTTTTACGACAATGTAATTGGACCTTATAAAGGCGATGTAGAAGCATGGTATGTAAAGAAAAGAAATATTTTCATTTATTTATCTTTAATACTAATTACTATTTGGGTAGTGATTTTTCCAAATTCTGGAATTGTTTGGAAAGCATTCAAAGATTTGCCAGTCCCACCAGCAGATTTAAAGAGTAACTTAAATTTTCCTTTTTAATGCTTAAAATTTTCACGAAGGTATTGTCTTTCCAATCGGATTAAAAATTTGTTTATTTTGCTAAAGCGTCTCTCAAATTATTTAAAAAAAAATCAGAAAATTTTTTTTATAGATAAACCTTTAGAATTTTCTAACTTAGAAGAGCAGTTAATTAAAGAAGATTTAATTGGAGTAGATACGGAATTTGATTGGAGAAATACGTATTTCCCAAACTTATCACTTTTACAAATATCTACTAAATCGAAAATTTTTTTAATTGATTGTCTAAAAATAAAAGATCTCTCAAGATTGCAAAATATATTTGATAATTTAGAGTCAACCATCATTTTTCATTCAGTTAGAAGTGATGCAACAGTTCTTTTTTCATCTGCAAATTTAGAAGTAAAAAATGTATTTGATATACAAATCGCAGAGCAGGTAATTTCAAATAAAAATCCTCAAAACTATGCGAATCTCGTAAAGAAATATTTTTCAATACATTTAGATAAATCAGAGACGAATTCAAATTGGCTTAAAAGACCATTCTCAAAAAATCAACTTGATTATGCAGCTAATGATGTGAAATATTTGATCGGGATTTTTAAAAAACAAAAAAAAATACTTTTAAATTTAAAAAAATATGAAAGTGTAATAAATTCTTCCTTGGAAGAAGCAAAGCTTGGAAATAGAGAATTATATATATCTCGTTTAAAAAAAATTGATTCTTCAATTAAAAATGCTCAAAGATTATTTTTATGGCGAGAAAATATGGCGATAGAAAAAAATGTTCCTCCTTCATATATTTTTAAGGACAAACATTTAAATAAAATACTTAATTTTTTAGATAAAGAACAGTCCGAAGATAAAATTTATGATCTTGTCGGTAATTTAAAGTTATCTAAAAATTTAGTTGAATTCTTTAAAAAATGATTTTAATTTGGCTATTATATTTTCTATCTGCTTTTGTCATAAGTTTAGCTTTTGCAATTCTTACAAAAAAAAAGACTTTAAAAATATTCATTTTTGCTTTTATTTTCGGAACATTATCAGGTGTTTGGTTTGTAGAGCCTGGCAATCTCAATTTGGCTCCTATAATCTCAATCTTATTTTTAGAAAACACTATATTAAGCAGCAACGGTGTTCTAAGATTGATTAGACCCATGGCAGGCTTTATTCTTTTAAGTTTTTTAACTTATTTTTCAATGATTCTAATAAAAAAATTTTTATTTAAAAACTAAGAATTCTAGGTGTGTTTTTTTCCGTATCGAAAATGCCAATCTGATTTTTATTTTTCATGAATCCTGCACACTCACCTGGATTAAAAATCAAAACATTTTTAATTTTTTCACATCTAAACCTATGAGTATGTCCATGAAATATTACATTAGATTTAGACATCATTTCCTCATCAATATCTAAAGGATCATGAATTATAGAAAAAACTATATTTTCAACTTTTAAAAAATGAGGCCCATTGAAAAATTCAAAATTTAGTTCTTTACTTGTTTCAACTAGTGCTTCTTTATCTCCTTGATCATTATTTCCAAAAACACCTATCATCTTACAATTTAGTTCTTTGAATGCGTACAATGCCTTGGGAAGAGAAATGTCACCAGTATGAATGACTAAGTTTACTTTTTTTGAATTAAATAATTGACAAATTTTGGAGATATTAACCAGATTATTATGTGTATCTCCGACAATACCAATTAACAAAACTAGGAAGTTTTCTCTAAAATATGAATTCCACAAGCAGTTCCAAGACCAATAACATGAGTCATACCAATTTTTGCTCCTTCAACCTGTCTTTTTCCTGCCTCGCCTCTTAAATGGGTGCAGATTTCGTATATGTTAGCTATACCTGTTGCTCCTAACGGATGTCCCTTAGAAAGAAGACCTCCAGAAACGTTCACGGGAACTCTTCCGCCTAATTCGACATGGCCCTCGTCAATCATCTTGCCAGCATCCCCATCTTTGCAAAGTCCAAGATTTTCATAATGCAACATTTCTGCAGTTGCAAAACAATCATGTAACTCAACAAGATTTATATCTTCTGGACCCATTCCAGCTTGTTCATATGCGTCTTTTGCCGCTAATCTTGTGCAAGCATTAACGTCAGGCATTACTAAGTCTCTATCAGTATAGGGATCACTTGCCATTGCAGATGCTCTTACTTTAACTGCTCTAGCCATGCCTAATTCCTTTGCTTTTTTTTCTGAAACTAACACTGCAGCTGCAGAACCATCCACATTTACAGAGCACATGAGTTTTGTGTTTGGATAAGAAATCATTTCAGCATTCATAACATCATCAAGTGGAGTTTCTATTTGATACATTGCTTTAGGATTCATCGTAGAGTGGTGATGATTTTTTACAGAAATCTTTGCAAATTGTTCAAATGTAGTCCCATGTTCCTTAGTATGCTCCATTCCAGCTTCTGCAAAAACGCATGGCATAGTTCCAGATCCTAAGAGTCCTTCTTTAGGAATTCCTTCGCCATTACCAGCTCCACCTAAAAGACC
>CAZYFB010000014.1:0-23994 GCA_964646655.1 uncultured bacterium | reverse complement strand
GGAGAATATATTTATTCATTACAAGATTCAGTTGAAATATTATTACAAGAAATCAATAATGTATCAGCACAAAATGTAGAGCTGAAATTAAACAATCATTTTTATAAAGACAGTTTAAATAACATGATTTTAAATGCAGAAATCAACAGCTCCACACAAAATGAAGCTATGAGATATTTGTCTCGATCATTGAGATTATACTATCAAGGTGACTTCCAACAGGCTTTATCTGAAGTAGATAATGCAATACAGTTACAGCCAAACATTGCTGTAGCTTATGCAAGAAAAGGTTCCATTTATTATAAATTGAACCAAATAGATCGAGCCACTCTTAATTGGAATATCGCATTAAAGTTGGACCCTGAATATAGTGAGGTGAGAGACATGTTAAATGCATTAAAAGAAAATAAATTAAGACCAGTGTCTATTGGTAATTAAGGGGAGTTTGTATGGATTTTGCAACTATAATTGGATTATTATTAGGAATTTTTTTAATAGGTGGTTCTATGTTCTTAGCGGGAGCTACTGCAGGCCTATCTATAATTAATTTTTGGAATTTAGAAAGTTTAATGGTTGTGCTTGGTGGTACCTTATCAGCCACTGCAATAGCATTTAGACTTAATGAGGTTAAAAGAGTTTTTGGTTTAATCGGCTTTGTTTTTAAGAAGCCAGCCTTTGAATTAGATAAAGTGGTTGATGATATTGTATCATTAGGTGAAGCATATCGAAAAGATCGACAATCATTAGAAGCACAAGCAAGCAGTGTAAATAATAGATTTTTACAAGATGGTGTCATTTTCATCACTCAAGGATTACCTTTAGATGATTTACGAGACATTATGACTACAAGAGAAGAATATCGTGAAAGAAGAGAGGCTAGTGAGGCAGGTTTAATGAAAACACTAGGAACCTATTCTCCTGCTTTTGGTATGGTGGGTACTTTAATTGGATTGATTATGATGTTATTAGGAATGGGCGCCTCCGACGGCGGAGATATGGCAGCACAATTAGGTCAATCTATGTCTATCGCTTTAATTACAACATTCTATGGTGCTGTTTTAGCCAACCTACTCTTTTTGCCTTTTGCAGAAAAAATTAATTCAAGAAATAAAGAAAATACTGTCTGTGGGGAATTAGTAATAGAGGGCTTAATGTTAATCCATCAAAAGAAACATCCAATTGTAATTCGCGATGTTTTAAACTCTTACATTCCTCCAGCATTAAGAAAATCAGAAGAAGAATAATATAAATGGCTGATAATATTAAAAAGAAAACAGAGGAACAAGTAGAAGAAGGTCTTCCGATTTGGATGGCCACTTTTGCAGATATGATGACATTGTTATTTGCTTTTTTCGTATTATTATTTTCCATGTCAACTATTGACCCTGTTAAAGTATCTGCTATGGAAGATGCGATGAGTGAAAATGCGGTAAAAGCTGGAGGCCCTGGGTCTTCAGAAGGTTCAGGCGACTCACAACCACGATTGTCAATCAGCGAAATAAAAGATACATTAGAAGATATAATAGATAGCTTGGATATTGATGAAGAAGCTACTGTTTCAAGTGATCCAAGAGGGGTAATTTTAGAGCTGAATGGTAGTATCTGTTTTCCTTCATTAAGTTCCGATTTAAGAGAAGACTTTAAAAGAGTGTTAGTTCAAATAAAAGATAAAGTTATAAGTCACCCATATGACAAAAGAACGGTTATCATTGAGGGTCATTCAGATAATGAACCAATCAAACCCGATCAACCTTACCATAAAAATCCAAATATTAAAGCAATAGAAGTTTGGGGTACAAATAGACATTTATCAGCCTCAAGAGCCTCACAAGTTGTTGAAGTTTTAACAAGTGAAGGATTTTGTTTGTCAGATGAAACATGTGACATTGATGATTGGAAAATGAAAGAGGATTGTAGTAAATGTAATGGAAGGGGTAGCAAATGGCACCCTATGGGCATTAGGCCTAACAGATTAGTTGCTGCTGGATATGGAGAATTTTGGCCATATGGTGTATCTTGGAATGAAGTCAAGTCTGATGATTTTACATACGATGATATTGAAAGATTAAATCAAACAGCACAACAAAGAAATAAAAATAGAAGAGTAAAAATAATTTTTGCTAAAAATTAATTGATTCATAATGGAGATAAATATGAAAAATATGTGCTTTAATAAAATTACAAAACTAATAATAAGCGTTTTATTATTAAGTTTTTCTATATCTGCGACTTTATCGCTTAGCAATAGAGAAATGGCTACAAAGTTAGAAATTGAGACGAATTTAGAAGAGAAAGTTGTTAATGTGATTAGTAAAATTTATGATATTAATAAATTTGCTGTAACTACAAATGTAGTTTTAGTTAGCTCTAATAGTTCTCAAAATTTAAATTCAACACAATCTTTTGGAGCGCTTCAATTAGAAGGTATTCTTCCTGCAGTGCCACAAAAAGAAGGAAGCGTTTCTACGATTAACACTAATGATTATAGAGTGCAAATTAAAGATATTACAGTATGGCTTGATTATGACTTAGATATTATTGATGCACAAAATAATATTAGACCCTTTTTATTTCAAACCATGGACTGGTTAGTTGATTGTGAAAACTGCATTCAGTTTCAAAGAACTCAATTTGCTAAAAACAGCTTAACTACAGGTAGCTATAACAGTCAAACAGATAACACAAATTTAAGCTCTGTAGATTCTGAGGACATAAATATTATTGAAGATAATATTTCTTATTTAATGGACCAATTAGATAAATTGACTGATAGCATGAATTCAGATGGGTATGGATCAGAAAAGCATCAATGGATGATTGATTATCTAGAAAGAAATTTACAAGAAGAAAAAGATGCATCATCAGAGCTTTCTAATAAATTGATGGATTTACAAGATAGAATTATATCAAGAGACTCATCTATTATTATGAATACTACTTTAGGTCAAAAAGAAATCGCACAGACAGCGATGCAAGAAAATACAAGAATTGTAGAAAAAAATATTGAAAACCAATTTGAAAATAACAGATATATGTTAATTGTTTTATTTATTTTAATAGGTGTAGTTATTTTACTTGTCATTCTATCATTTTTTAATAAAGGCCCTAAAACTGTTTATTTAAAACCCAAAGGAACACCTGCTCCAGATGCGTCACAACCAACGCAAAATCAAGGTGCCCCAACAACTGACAATTCAACTGAAAGTAATGATGTTTTAAATGTTACAGAAACTAACAAAGATATTAACCCTAACCCTACTAGCGCTTATGCAGATGACAGTGTCATACAGTCTGACTTAAAAAATATTAGACAATCAGCTGTTAAAATGAGTGTAGGCCAAAGGCAAGGTGCATCTCAAATAGTTAAGGATTGGCTTGATGATGGAGGAGAGGCCAGCGAAGATAATACAGAAAATAAACCAGAAGAAACTGAGGAGTAAATAAATAATGACTAATATAAATAATTTATCAGGTTTAGATAAGGCTGGACTTCTTTTTCAAATGCTAGGTGAATCATTAGCGTTAACTTTGTTTAATGATATGACAGAATCTGATTTATTAAAAATAAGAATTAGATCTAAAGAACTTAAAAATATATCTGTTTCAGTTAAAAAAGAGGTCTTAGAAGAATTTTATTTTAAATTATTATCAAATCAAAATAAGAATCCAGAAAAAGATCATAATGAAGCTTTATTTGAATTTCTAAACAAGTTAAATAATGAACAATTCTTCTATTTACTTGCGAATGAATCTAGTAGAGTAATTGCATTAGCAGTTGATCAAGTGTCAGATTCAAAGAAACAAAACTTTTTCGGACGTATAGATGACCCATTACAAAAAAATGAAATTATTATGGAAATAGGAAACTTAGATAACATTCCGCTAGAAGCCGTGGTAACTATTGCTAATGATTTAAAACAAAAAGTTGCTTTTTTACCAGCTCCAAAAGAGTTTTCAAGAGGTGGAGGCGAAAGTATGGCTAAGATTTTATCTCAGATGGATGCAGATGAAGCGCAACAATATTTAGATCAAATTCAAGTTGATGATGTTGAACTATATAACGATATAAAGCAATATTATTTAACTTTTGAAGATTTATTAAATATGCCAGAACATTTAATGAAAGACTTTTGGATGAATCCAGATGTTGACCCAGATAATCTAGCTAAAGCATTACGTAGCTATGATGAAGAAGTTACTAAAGTAATTGTAGCATATCTTCCAAAAAGAAAACAGGCAATGTTTACGCCAATTGATAAACCAATTTCTAAAAAAGATATTAGAGCTGCAAGAGCACAATTGGTTTCCTTAGCAAGAACATTAGTTGATGAAGGTCAATTTAGTATGGATGACATATTTGGCCAAGAAGAGCTTGAATAATTTTACATTATTGGAAATAAAAAAAGGAGATAATCATATCTCCTTTTTTTTTATCTATTATTTATTATTTAACTATTTAAAATGATATCAATTAAAACTACTACGTCTAAAACATTTAGAATACCATCTTGGTTCATATCAGCACATTCATCATAACAATTTCCACCATCAAGACACAACACTTTGCTTACTGTTAACACAATATCTTGAACATTAAGATTTGTATCACCATTGACATCACCTAAATTTGGACAAACCTGATCATCTCCTACAATCTGTCCATTTGCTATCACAATATTTTCTGATAATTGATATTCCCCAACTTCTCCATCTGCAAACCAAACTTTAGCAACATACTCCCCATCTGCTATTATTTCACCTGCTGCATCTGTTATTTGGTCAGGTAGTTCATGACTAAATATTGTACCTTCTAGATAATTGTGTTCACTTGCTAGCATATTAGCAAAATAATAACATGGACCATCTTGTGTACAGATTTGGAATTGTTTAAACCAGGGTAGGTTACCTTCTGAATCGATATAATTTACATTCCAAGTGTTAGACGCGCTCTCAAAAACTAAGTTTGATAAACTACACTCAGTATTGCCGCTTTGAGTTTGCGTAGAAAGCAGTGCCAGTCCTGGAGCTGTTTGATCTTTTAATTCTATAGCGATATCTAATCCATCTAAACCAGCCTGAACAGTAACACCTAACATAATATATCCTTCAAATGAATTTGGCCATGGGCCCCAATCAGGGTCTGTTACTATTGTAGATAATGCAGACGTTGCTTGCATATTACTACCATTTGTGCTAACATTTATATCGCCAATCATTTCAAAATTTCCAACTTCACCTGTTTGTAAATCTCCAGTAATTTTATAAACACCTGATGTTAATTGTCCGAAGGCTCCATCAGCATATCCAATGGCATAAGCAACAGCATCTTCAGCCTCAGGGTTAACAATTGCTACCCCGTATAAATACCATGGACCAAAAAAACCTCCTGCATCGCAACATCCTCCATCAATACCCATTGAGACATATGTATTATTATCATTATATGTACCACGTAAATTAATTATATCTTGATTTGAGCTTGCATCTCCCGTATCATCTTCAGCTAGTAAAGCATAAGAACTATTAGGAGGTGGAAACGCATTAGAAGTGTGATAAGGTGATTGCGATACTATCATTCTACCATAATCAAAACCTAATGGTTCAGAGTCAACAGAAGCAGATACATACCAAGAAACATCTTGCGCACCATCATTCATTATAATACTTTGCCACGTATTTTCATAACCCTCTTCTATCATCGGTGTTGCAGGTGCACTTTGCCATGTGCTTTGTCCATCTGTAGATAAAAATACACTACCCTCAGGATTTGCTAATGCTAACTCTGGTGAAATATCAACATTTACAATAAATTCTTGCCTTGGAGCAGATGAGGCCAAATTATTAATAAATTCATTTCTAGTTTGCATTTGTTTATACATAGCTTTTGCTTCCATTGCCTGTTTCCAAATTTCAGCAAAAGACTCTTTAGCTATATCAATATTCTGTTTATAATAAGGTATAAATTCATTTCTTACTAATTTTTGATTTTCACTAAACAAGCAAGTTATAAATAATAGAATAAATATTTTTTTCATTTTAGCTCCCAGTTAATTTTTATTTTATAAAGTTATACATAATAAGTCTTCTACATAAAATGTTTTGTGATTAAGATTACAGCTTTCTTTTAGTTCGTATAGAGTTTTTTGCAGCACTTAAACGAGCAATTGGAACTCTGTAAGGTGAGCAGCTTACATAATCTAAATTAATATTATCAAAAAAATAGATTGATTTTGGGTCTCCACCATGTTCACCACAAATACCAATTTTCAGCTTTGGTTTTGCTTTCTTGCCTTTTTGGGTAGCCATTTTTACCAGCTTACCCACACCATTTTGATCAATAGTTTTAAAAGGGTCATCTAATAATATACTATTATCAAAATAATCTTGAATAAAGCTGCCAATATCATCTCTTGAAAAGCCAAATGTTGTTTGGGTCAAATCATTTGTCCCAAAAGAGAAAAAATCTGCTTCTTCTGCAATTTGATCAGCAGTCAAGCACGCTCTAGGCAACTCTATCATGGTTCCCAATTTATACTTTATTTTGACATTAAATTTTTTATTTAATTTTTTTGCAATCTTTTCAACCACATTTTTTTGATTTTTAAATTCACCCACTGTACTAATTAAAGGAATCATAATTTCAGGATTAGGAGTAATATTTTTTTTCATTAATTTTGCACATGCAGAAAAAATTGCTTTCACTTGCATTTCGGTAATTTCTGGAAAAGAAACCGCCAATCTACAGCCACGATGCCCTAACATTGGATTAATTTCAAACAAATCGATGATTCTATTTTGAATTTCTTTAGATGAAAGATTCATATTTTTAGCAAGAGATTCAATCAATGTTTTATTTTTTTGAGAAGGTAAAAATTCATGTAGTGGCGGATCTAACAAGCGTATAGTAACAGGCATTGGAGCCATTTCTTTTAAAATTTTGTAAAAATCATTTTTTTGATAAGGTAACAATTCCATAATTGCTTTTTTTCTATCCACGCTTGAATTTGACAAAATCATTTTTTGAATACTTCGTATTCTTTTTTTATCAAAAAACATATGCTCAGTTCTACAGAGCCCTATACCCTGAGCGCCAAGCTTTTTTGATAGAGCTGCATCTTTAGGGTTGTCTGCATTAGTCCGTATTTTTAATCTTTTATATTTGTCCGTTAAATTCATTAGTTTTAAAAAATATTTATTTTTGAAAAAATTTGATTGAACTAGCTTTAATTTTTTATTGTAAATGAACCCTTCTGTACTGTTTATTGTTAACCAATCTCCTTCTTTATATACTAGATCATTAATGGTAAGGGTTTTTCTTTTTAAGTCGATTGTTAATTTAGAACAGCCAACGATACATGCCTTGCCCCAACCTCTAGCAACAAGTGCGGCATGAGATGTCATCCCTCCCTTAGCAGTTATTATACCTTGAGATACATGCATGCCCTGTACATCTTCAGGGGATGTTTCATGTCTTACTAATATTACTTTTTTATTCTTTTTATGCCATGCTTCAGCATCAGATGCAGTAAATACAATTTGTCCAGCAGCACCACCTGGACTAGCTGGCAGACCATATTCAATAGGAGTATTTATTTTCTCTAATGCAGGATCTACTTTTGGGTGCATTATTTCATCTATATTTTTGGAAACAATTCTATTTAATACTTCTTTCTTTGTAATTAACTTTTGTTCATTCATTTGAATGGCAATTTTAATCGCAGCTTCTCCCGTTCTTTTACCATTACGAGTTTGTAACATCCATAGCTTTCCAGATTCAATAGTAAACTCAACATCTTGCATATCTTTATAATGTTTCTCTAAAGTTTTTTTTATTTTTATCAAGTTTTTATAAATAGATGGCCACATTTTCTCAAGTGTTTTATTTTTGCCAGTTTGAAGAGTTTTGCTTGACTCATTAATTGGATGAGGAGTTCTAATACCAGCCACCACGTCCTCTCCTTGAGCATTTTCTAACCATTCACCATATAAATTATCATCGCCATTAGATGGGTTTCGTGTAAATGCCACTCCTGTAGCTGACGTGTCTCCAAGATTACCAAAAACCATACTCTGCACGTTAACAGCAGTACCGCAATCATGAGGAATATTTTCAATATTTCTATATTGAATTGCTCTTTTACCATTCCATGATTTAAAAACAGCTTCAATTGATCCCCACAATTGCTCTTCGAAAGAGTCGGGAAAATCAATTTTAAATTGTTTCTTTATTTCATTTTTAAACTTTTCAATTAACCATATTAAATCATCGACTGTTAATTCATAATCGTTTATAATAGCTTTTTTCTTTTTATACGTTTCTAAAATATATTCAAGCTTTTCTCTTATTTGAATTGTGTTTTTTTGTTCAGCTTTTTCCATGACCACATCAGAATACATCATAATTAATCTTCTATATGAATCATATACAAAACGTGGATTTTTTGTTTTTTTGATTAGTCCGGGAATTGTACTACTAGTTAATCCAATATTTAAAACAGTTTCCATCATACCTGGCATTGATACTTTAGCTCCTGATCTGACTGATAATAAAAGTGGATTTTTTTTGTCCCCAAATTTTTTGGACATAACTTTTTCTACAACTTTTAGTGAAGCTAGAATACTTTTTTTTATTGATGGAGTAAGCAATTTTTTTTCTAAAAATAAATTACATACTGAGGTCGTAATTGTAAATCCTGGAGGCACAGGTATATTTAAACTAGACATTTCAGCTAAGTTTGCACCTTTACCCCCTAATAAATCAACTTGTGATGCATCACCTTCATTTATATTTTTTCCAAATAAATATACGTATTTCATATTTTAAAATTATATTTTTGTGATTAGATTTGAGTGCTATAATGTACATAAATGCATTATATTTAGTTATATATTTTTAGCACCAGATAAAATTAAAGGAGTATAAATTGGAAATAGAAAGAATGAATAAGGGTCAATGGGGAAAATTAAGAGCATTTTTTGATCTAAAAACTTCAGATGGATTTATTATTAAGGGTTTTAAATTGGTTGAAGGGATAAGCGGCTTATTTGTTGGAATGCCCAGCACACAAGGTAAAGATGGCGAATATTATGATACTGTTTTTGCAGATAAAGATTTAAGAGATGAATTACAACAGGTAGCTTTACGCGCTTATGGACAAGATAGTGTTGCTTCACCTGAAAATAATGCTCCAAGCACAGATCACTCTACAGTCTCATCTGATATTGATTCTACGAAAAATAGTGAATTTTCAGATGACGATATTCCATTTTAAATTAAAGGCTTAATATGTTTAAATTTCTTTTTTCTTCTATAGGACAAAAAATACAAATTGCTTTTTCTGGTTTAGCTTTGGCAGTTTTTTTGCTATTTCATTTGTTTAATAATTTAGTTTTATTCACTGGAGCTGAAAATTTTAATAATATGGTAGGTTTTTTGAAAAGCATCCATCTTTTGGTAAGAGTGCTTGAAGTTGGATTAGTTGCAATTATACTATTACATATAATTAATGCAATTATGACAACCGTGAAAAATAGAAAAGCCAATAATGGCAAATATGCTGTTTCAGCTGATACTGCACCTCAATCATCTAAAACAATGATTTGGTCTGGCTTAATTATTTTACTATTCTTTGTAATTCATTTACGTTATTATTGGTATACATTTCAAAATATGGCAAAAGATGCCGATTTTTTTCAAGTAATGCTTAAAGATGATTTTGGTTATCTTGGACACACCCCAACAGCTATTTTTTATATCGTTGCAATTATATTAATTGCTTCACATCTGAAACATGGCTTTGTATCTGTTTTTAAAACCATAGGTATGCCCTCAAAGTATAGGGATAAAATTATTAATTATTTGGCTTTCATTTTTTGGGCCATAATACCTGCTGGCTTCATTTTAGTAGTACTTTATATACAGTATTTATCAAAACAATAAACGCGCAAAACGTGTATTTACTTTTTTATTTATTTTTAGTAAATTACATTAGTTAAAAAAGAGAGAAATAATATTAATAATTTTACCTTAAAATCTAATGAGCCGAATGGGCCATTAAAAGAAAAGTGGACTAGTCATAAATTTTCAATGAATCTAGTTAATCCAGCCAATAAAAGAAAATATAATATAATTGTTGTAGGTACAGGATTAGCAGGAGCTTCAGCATGTGCAACGCTTGGTGAATTAGGGTATAATGTTGACGCTTTTTCTTTTCACGAGTCACCTAGAAGAGCACACAGTATAGCGGCTCAAGGTGGAATTAATGCTGCAAAAAATTATAGAAATGATGGTGATAGTGTTTTTAGGTTGTTTTATGATACGATTAAAGGTGGAGATTATAGATCAAGAGAATCAAATGTTTATAGATTAGCTGAAATAAGCAATAATATAATAGATCAATGTGTTGCTCAAGGTGTTCCTTTTGCTAGGGAATACGGAGGCCTTTTGGATAATAGGTCTTTCGGTGGAGCGCAAGTATCTCGAACTTTTTATGCTAGAGGACAAACTGGACAGCAATTATTGTTAGGGGCCTATTCTGCATTAGCACGCCAAATGCATTTACAAAAAGTAAAATTTCATTCTAGGACTGAGATGGTAGATTTAATTGTTATTGATGGCCAAGCAAAAGGCATTATAACTAGAAATATTTTAGATGGTTCTATAAAAGCACATTTAGCAGATGCGGTAGTTTTAGCAACAGGTGGTTATGGGAATGTATTTTATTTGTCTACTAATGCAATGGCAAGCAATGTTACTGCAACATGGAGAGCACATAAAAAAGGCGCCTTTTTTGCTAACCCAAGTTTTTGTCAAATTCATCCAACATGTATACCCGTATCTAGTGATCATCAATCTAAATTAACTCTAATGAGTGAAAGTTTAAGAAATGATGGAAGAGTTTGGGTCCCTAAGGAAAAGGGAGATAAAAGAAATCCAAAAGATATCCCAGATAATGAAAGGGATTATTATTTGGAGCGTATTTATCCATCATTTGGAAATTTAGTTCCAAGAGATGTCGCATCTAGAAGAGCAAAAGAGATGTGCGACATGGGTCATGGAGTGGGAGAAACAGGTTTAGCTGTATATTTAGATTTTGAAGATGCAATTAATCGCCTTGGTGAATCTACAGTAGCATCAAAGTATGGTAACTTATTTGATATGTACAAACAAATTACAGGAGAGAACCCTTATAAAACACCTATGAAAATATATCCAGCAATTCACTATACAATGGGCGGACTATGGGTTGATTATAATTTAATGAGCAATCTACCCGGACTTTTTGTTATTGGTGAAGCTAATTTTTCAGATCATGGAGCTAATAGATTGGGTGCGAGTGCATTAATGCAAGGTTTAGCTGATGGATATTTTATTGCTCCTAATTGTGTAGGAAATTATTTAGCAACTCAATCTCCTATTGAATATAATATCAACCATTCTACTGTAAAAGAAGATATTAGTAATGCAAAATTATTATTTGATAAACTAATCAATACTAACGGTAAGTACTCAGTCGATGAAATACATAAAAAATTAGGTAGATTAATGTGGGATTATGTAGGCATGGCCAGAAATGAAAAAGGTCTCAAATTTGTATATGATGAAATTGAAAAATTAAAAGATTTATTTTACAATGATATAAACATACCTGGAAACCAAACTTTTAATCCAGAATTAGAAAAAGCTGGTAGATTAGGAGACTTTTTAGAGCTTGGACAATTAATGGCTTTAGACGCATTAGATAGAAAGGAATCCTGTGGAGGACATTTTAGAGAAGAGTATCAAACTGAAGAAAATGAAGCTAAAAGAAATGATAAAGATTATGCGTATGTTTCCGCTTGGCAATATGATCAAAAGATAAAAAATTCACAATTACATAAAGAAAATTTAGATTTTAAAGAGGTTCAGTTATCTTCAAGGAGTTATAAATAATGAAATTAAATCTAGAGATATGGAGACAATTAGATAATGACAATCCAGGTTTTTTTGAAAAACACATATTAGAAGGTGTAACTGGCGACATGTCCTTTTTAGAAATGTTAGATTTATTAAATAACAAGCTTGTGAAGGAAAATAAGGAAGTCATTGCATTTGATCACGATTGTAGAGAGGGCATATGTGGAACTTGCGGGGTTGTAATTAATGGAAGGCCACATGGACCAATTTCTGGCGTAACAACTTGTCAGCTACATATGAGGAGCTTCAAAGATGGTGATAAAATTATTATAGAGCCATGGAGAGCAAAATCATTTCCTATAATTAAAGATTTATCAGTTGATAGAACAGCATTTGATAGAATTATTACTTCTGGCGGATACGTATCTGTTGCTACAGGACAAGCAACTGAAGCAAATTCAATACCTATACCAAAAGAAAATGCTGACGCAGCATTTGAATCAGCAACATGTATAGGATGTGGTGCATGTGTTGCATCATGTAAAAATTCCTCAGCGATGTTATTTGTAGGAGCAAAAGTTACTCATCTTGCATTGTTACCTCAAGGGCAAACTGAACGACCTAACAGAGCATTTAATATGGTTAATAAGATGGATGAGGAAGGTTTTGGAAATTGCACTAATACTGGGGCTTGTGAAGTGACATGCCCTAAAAATATTTCTATTGAGAATATTGTTACTTTAAATAAAGAATATATTAAGTCAAACCTAAGTTAGTTTTCTAAAGTAAAATTGAATGGCATTGATAGAGGTACTCCAACTTTTTGCCTACCTTGTCTTGCCGGTCTCCATTTAGATTTTTTAATTGCATTTATACAAACTTGATCTAAACAAGGGACTGATTGAAGAATTTCAATGGAAGATTGATCTACAATTCCAGCTTCATCCACCCAAAATGATACCACTACTGTCCCTTCAATACCAGCCTGTTTACAAATATCAGGATATTTTGGTCTAAGAGCTTTTTTAGGCGTTGGAGCTTGATCATATTGTACCCACTTTGGTCTATTTCCTGAAGTTGGAGGTGGTGGTGGGGCACCCCAATCTCCAAAACTTTCTATATCAGTATCCATGAAATCTAATGTATCAATTTCAGATTCTTCATCTGCTTCAATTGGTATTGAAGGTCGAGCACTCTTAAACTGTTGTTGTTGTTGTAATGGCTTTACAATTTCGACGTTTAAAATTTCAGTAAACTCTGCTTCCTCAAAGATTAATTCACTTTCAACCACTTTTGGAAACGCATAAAATAATATTACTAATGAAGTTAGTACAACAGAACTAATTTCACGAATTCTTAACTTATAGGTAATTTCAAAATAATCTTTTCTCATTACTAATTACTCAACTTTTTAGCAGCATAACTTAATTTTAAAGCATTTGCTTGCCTACATTCTGTGTGTATTTGCTGTATTAATTCCATAGTTGTATTTTGGTCAGATTTAAATTGCACTACCATTTTTCCTGGATCAACACTCGATTCAAGTTTAAACTTTAGAATTTCACTCACATCATCAACGTTACTAAGTGTTTGATCGTCTACACATACACTTCCATCTTTTGTTTGCCAAATATAAATTACGTTTTTTCTATTTTCTAGTTTTTCTATTTTATTAGCACTTGGGTCTTGGACTTTCAAACCATCAAAAGTTTTCATTACAGTGGTTACCATAAAAAAGATCAATAACATAAAAATGATATCAGGCAAAGAAGCTGTGGAAACTGTAGATTTTTGTCTTGGCTTGCTATTAATCTTCATGATTTATGACTCCACAACAGAAATCTTTTTACAAGATGCTTGTTTTAATTGATCGACAACTCTCAAGAAAATTTGATATTGTGCCTTTTCATCTGTTATAACAACAAATATTGGCTGCTTAGGTTTACCATCTTTTCCTAAACCTGGATTTGATGCTTGAAATTCTTGAACTTTATTTTTTGAATTTTCTTCAATTTGATCTATACTCATAATCTCACCATCAAACAAAACCTGCCCTGTTGACCTTACTAGAATTTTTACTATTTCATCTGCATCTCTTGGTGAGGGGTCTGATTCATATGGAGGTAAAATCATAGTCAAACCCTCACCTGGGTCTATAGTGGTAGTAACCAGGAAAAAGACTAATAATAGAAAGGCTATATCAGCCATAGAAGATGAATTTATTTCATCAACCTCTCTTCTCTTCTTAATAATCATTTATTTTTTTAATTTTTCCACAGATGACAAAAACAAATTAACAGATTTTTGTATTGCAATCACTTTATTGTCTATAATATAAAGTACTGTATTTTGAAGAATTTGTAAAATTACGGCGACAACTAGTCCAAATGCAGTTGTCAGAAGGGCTTGAGATATACCTTCTGCAACAATTTTAGCACTAATATTATCGGCGGCAGCAATGGCATCAAATGCACTTACCATCCCCCAAACAGTACCAAGAAATCCAAGCATTGGAGCTGTTGCTATACACAGTGCAATCCATGTCATGTTTTTTTCTAAAGATGACATTTCAACATTTGCTTGAGAATCAATAGATTTTTCAACACCATCAACACCTTTTTTAATATTATTTAAACCAACAAGTAGTAGGTTTGCGATTGGCCCCTGCCCTTTTTCGCACATACTTTGAGATTCAAGAGCACCAGCAGAATCAAGTGTATCTGTCACTTCACTTGCAAAATCCTCACCCCATTTAGATGATGAAATTAAATGCATTAATCTTTCTCCAACAAAAACTAAACCAACTATAAAAATTGCTAAAATTGGCCACATGAAATTTCCACCATTTATAAATAATTCTACCATACTTTTTACTCCTACTATTTATTTATTTAAAATTTATTCTATATTTAGTTTTAGATATTAATATTTTTTCTTTTTTATCACAATGTTTATTTATTCTTTAAATATGTAACAGCTTGACCAATTTGGTTATCTGTTATACTTTTTATTTTATAACTATCATTTTTACTCCATTGCGCGTTAACAATTTCAGATAAAATATCTATTTTAATATAAGGCCATAATTCTTCGATATTATCATCATATGTAATTTCTTCTTCATTTAGCCAAATTTTTAATTTACTTAACTCAATTAATTGATCTTTTATTTTCTTATTTTTAAAATCTTCTTTTAAGCTTACATATAGCTCATCTACAGAATTGATAGGGATAGTATTTTTGATATTTGTTGCATATTTAAATATAGGTCTTTTTGTGTTTAACCTAACTTTACTATTTAGATATTCAATATATTTTTCATCTAACGATACTTCTTCATCTGGCCAAATTCCACCCCCCCCATATACAGTTCTACCATTTTTTGTATAGTGCAAGGTTTTATTATTTAATACAGTATCTTCTATCGCTTTTTCAGTATAATATTCTCCTATACCGTCATCATAATTTCTCTGAATTAATCTTCCTGCAGGAGTAAAATATTGTGCAACAGTAATTCTTGCAGCTGAACCATCCTCTAAAGTATATTGCCTTTGTACTAAACCCTTACCAAAACTTCTTTCACCTATCACATAACCTCTATCTAAATCTTGTATTGCGCCAGATACAATTTCACTTGCACTAGCTGAACCATTATTAATTAATATTGCTATTGGATAATTTATATCAGAAAAATTTTGCCTTGCATAAAATACTTCATTAGCATTTCTCAATTTCCCTTCTGTATATACGATAGTATCAAAAGAGTTGATAAACATATCAACAATTTCTACTGCCTGATCTAATAAACCACCACCATTATTTCGTAAATCTAAAATTAATTTATTCATACCTTCTAATTCAAGATTCTTGATTTCATATTTCAGTTCTTCAGCAGTATTATTTGCAAACCTATTAATTTTTACATAGCCAATATTTAAATCTATCATGTATGAAGCAATGACACTTGTAATAGGTATTTTATCTCTAATTAGATTCAAGTTAAAGGGCTCTCTATCTTGCCTTAAAATTTTTACAATAACCGAACTACCCTTTGTTCCGCGTAATTTTTTGATAACATCTTCAGTTTTTAATTTATACGCTGATTTTCCATCAATCTCTATAATTTTATCTCCCGACTGTATTCCTGCTCTATCTGAAGGAGTACCAGGAATGGGAGATATAACAGTGATGTACCCATCCAGCATACTATATTCAATACCAATACCTTCAAACTCACCCTCCATTTGCTCATTTACTGCCTCAAATTCATCATTGCTAATATATTTTGAGTGAGGATCAAGTTCTTCAAGAAAGCCACGTATGGCACCTTCTAATGCTTTAGTCATATCTACATCTTTAAAGTATCCATCTTGGACTAATCTGATCACTTGTGTTAGAGTTTTTAGTTTTAAATAAGGATCATTTTCACTGTTACTCTTAAAAGCTATAAAAATTACCACAGAAAGAATGATGATATATATATATTTTATTTTTCTCATTTATGTAAAATTACGATATTATTTTATATATTAGAAGTTTGTAATAATAAAAAGTTCATATTAAATGTCATCTAAAAAATTTATAAATATCAAAGGTGCAAAGGCACATAATCTTAAAAATATAAATTTACAAATTCCAAGAGATCAGTTAGTGGTTATTACTGGTTTGTCAGGTTCTGGAAAATCATCTTTAGCTTTTGATACAATCTATGCAGAGGGGCAAAGAAGATATGTAGAATCTTTATCATCTTATGCAAGACAGTTTATAGGTATTATGGACAAGCCTGAAGTTGATTATATTGATGGATTATCTCCTGCAATATCTATTGATCAAAAATCAACCTCCAGAAACCCAAGATCAACTGTAGGTACCGTAACAGAAATTTATGATTATTTACGATTACTATTTGCAAGAGTTGGTCAACAGCATTGTATTAAATGTAATGAAAAAATAGTAAAGTATGCTCCACAAGATATTGCTGAACATATTAAAACTTTACCAGATCAAACAAAGTTTATTATCATGAGCCCTATTGCTCGAAAGAAGAAACAAAACTTTAAACAAATTTTACAAACTTTTTTAAAAGAAGGATTTATTAGAGCTAGGGTAAATGGAAAAATAGAGGACATTTCAGAAATTTATACCAAAATGTCCACAAGAAAACAATATACTATTGAAATTGTAATTGATCGTATTATTAAAAAAGAAAATATTTATGATCGTTTAATTCAATCATTAGAATTAGCCTACAAGGTAGGAAAAGGTTCTTTAATTCTTAGCCATGATAGTAATGATTATTTTTATAGTGAAAGCTTATATTGTTATAAAGATGATATTGAATATAGAGAATTACAACCAAGTAGCTTTTCTTTTAATTCACCTTTAGGTGCATGTAGCACTTGTGATGGTTTAGGGACATCTTTTGAAATTGATCCTGATTTAGTTATACCTGATAAAAATAAAAGTTTACAAGAAGGATGTATTGAGCCATTAGGCATACAACCAAATGGAAAATACTATGGAGACCTTTTAATTCAATTATCTGATAAATTAAAATTTTCATTTACCACACCTTGGAAAAATCTAACAGCCGAAAGTCAGCAAATTTTACTTTTTGGATCAAAAAAATACCGATGGGAAGGTGTTATTAAAAGATTAAAAAGAAGATATAATCAATCCAGATCATCATACATTAAAGATTGGGTTGAAAAATATATGAATACAAGACATTGTGTAGATTGTAATGGGGCAAGGTTAAATCAAGCAGCTCAACAAACGTATATTGATAAAAAAAATATACATACGCTTACTACATTATCAATTAAAGATTTATGTTCATTTATAAAACAAATAAATTTAAACCCTACACAAAAAGAAGTTTCAAGCGAAATTTTAAAAGAAATCAATAACAGATTAAACTTTTTAATTAATGTAGGTCTAGATTATTTAAGTTTAAGCAGATCATCTCGTACATTGTCTGGTGGAGAAATGCAAAGAATTAGATTAGCAACACAAATAGGGTCACAATTAGTAGGTGTTTTATATGTTCTAGATGAACCATCTATTGGCCTACATGCTAGAGATAATGAAAAATTAATTGAAACACTTATTAATTTAAGCAAATTAGGTAATACAGTATTAGTAGTTGAACATGATGAGTTAATGATGAAAAAGTCAGATTGGATTATTGATATTGGTCCAGGTGCAGGAGTCCATGGTGGACAGATTGTTGCCGAAGGAACTCCAGATCAAATTATAAATAACAAAAATTCTATTACGGGAAAGTTTTTATCAAATAAAAAGAAGATATCTATTCCAAAGAATAGAAGAAAAGGTTCTGGTAAATTTCTTCATTTAAATGGAGCATCTGGTAACAATTTAAAAAATGTCAATATTGCAATTCCCTTAGGGTGTTTTGTAAGTATCACGGGTGTTTCTGGCTCAGGGAAATCTACGCTTATTAATCAAACTTTACTCCCAATTTTAAATCAAAAAATTTATACTAGTCGAAAAAAACCTTTAAATTATGATTCTATTGAAGGGGTAGCATATTTAGATAAGGTTGTGAATATTGACCAATCACCAATTGGCAAAACACCACGATCAAATCCAGCCACGTATACTGGAATTTTTAATCATATTAGAGAGCTTTATAGTCAATTGCCAGACTCTAAAATCATGGGTTATAAACCTGGAAGATTTTCATTTAATGTCAAGGGTGGTCGATGTGAACATTGTCAAGGTGCAGGTTTATTAAAAATAGAAATGCATTTTTTATCAGATGTATATATTAAATGTGATCATTGTAAAGGACAAAGGTTTAATGATCAAACTTTACTAATTAAATACAAGAATAAAAATATTTTTGATATTTTAAATATGACTGTTGAGGAGGCTCTCATTTTTTTTAAACAACATAAAAGCATACATAGGAAGCTTACCACACTTGAAAACGTAGGGTTAGGATATCTCAAATTAGGACAACAAGCTACAACATTATCAGGTGGAGAATCTCAACGTGTCAAACTATCTTCTGAATTATCTAAAGTTAATACTGGAAGAACTTTATATATATTGGATGAACCCACTACTGGGCTCCATTTTCAAGATGTAGATATGTTAATTTCAGTGTTAAATGATTTAGTTGAAAAAGGCAATACCGTCATAGTAATTGAGCATAATTTGGATGTTGTTAAATGTACAGATTGGGTAATTGATTTAGGACCTGAAGGCGGACAAGGTGGAGGCCTTATTTTAGCTTCTAATACTCCAGAAAAATTAGTAAAAATTAAAAATTCTCATACTGGGAAGTTTCTAAAAAATTGTTTAAAATAATTTAGTAAGTTTAACAAAAATTATTTCTCTCTTTTATCAAGGATATAATAGAATTATATTACAGTGTAAATTTCACTATGAATAACGATAACCATAACATTCAAAATGAACTAACCTCACCAAATAAACAGGTTGAAGATATGCAATCTGATATTTCTTTGCGCCCAGACAGCTTTGATAGCTTTGTTGGTCAAGAAAAAATCATAGATAATTTAAAAGTATATATTAAAGCTGCGAAAAAAAGAAATGAATCATTAGATCATGTATTATTATTTGGCCCACCTGGTTTAGGAAAAACAACATTAGCTAATATCATTTCTAAAGAGATGAATGTAAATATTAAAATGTCATCAGGCCCAGTCATTGATCGTGCAGGCGATCTTGCAGGAATCCTTACAAACCTTAGCGAATTTGATGTTTTATTTGTTGATGAAATTCATAGGATTAACAGTGTTGTTGAGGAATATTTATATTCAGCAATGGAAGATTATATGATTGATATCATGATTGATAAAGGACCTAATGCACGAAGTGTACAGTTATCATTAAATAATTTTACTTTAATTGGAGCTACAACAAAATTAGGAAATTTAACATCACCTTTAAGAGATAGATTTGGCGTATTACTTAGATTAGAGTTTTATAGTCATAATGAATTATTAGAAATTATTAAAAGATCTGCAAAAATTCTTAAAATACAAATTGAAAATGATGCTGCTTTAGAGATTGCTAAGCGTTCAAGAGGAACTCCTAGAATTTCCAATAGAATATTAAAAAGAGCTAGAGATTTTGCAGAAGTAGAATCTAATGGAATCATTTCATTAGACATTGCTAATTTAGCGCTTTCAAAGTTAGATATAGATGAATCAGGTCTAGATAAAATGGATCGAAATATTTTAAAAACCATGATTAATAAATTTAATGGTGGACCAGTTGGATTAGAGTCGCTAGGTGTGGCTATAGCAGAAGATGCAAGAACTATTGAAGAAGTATATGAGCCATTTTTAATAAAAGAGGGGTTTATACAAAGAACTCCTAGAGGAAGAAAAGTATTAGAAAAATCTTACAACCATTTAAATATTAATTATTCTGAAGATAATTAATACTATAACGATAAGGAGAGAGTATGTTTTTTGGATCAGTAGAAAAACCCCCACGTTTATCAGCCTTTGATTTAGAGGTGCCTGAAAATTTAATTGCCGATAAACCAAGTAAAGCAAGAGAAAATTCTAAGCTAATGGTTTTGAATAGGAAAGACATGTCAATTGAACATAAAAGATTTAAAGACATAGTTTCATATTTTAAAAAGGGTGAGGTTTTAGTTTTAAATAATACAAAAGTATATCCTGCTAGATTATATGCTAAAAAAGATAAATCAGAGGCAAAAGTAGAAGTTTTTTTACTAAGAGAACTTTCAAATAATTTATGGGAAGCAATGGTTAAGCCTGCTCGAAAAGTACGAATAGGCAACAAATTAATATTAAGTAATGATATCACATGTGATGTGATTGATAATACAGTATCTGGAGGAAGAGTATTAAGATTTGATTATGATGAACAATCATTATATGAATTTATAGACAAACATGGTCTATGTCCTTTACCCCCTTATATTAAAAGAGAACCAGTACCTTCAGATAAAAAAAGATATCAAACTGTCTATGCAGATGTGCGAGGTTCAGTAGCTGCACCTACAGCGGGAATGCATTTCACAGAAAAGATATTAAATGATATAAAAAAGGTAGGAGTTAATACGGCTAATATAACATTACACATAGGTCTTGGTACTTTTAAGCCAATTTTAGTAGAAGATTTAACAAGACATAACATGGATTCAGAATTTTATTCTGTACCACCTGAAACTGCTACTTTAATTAATGAGGCAAAATCTAAGCGAAAAAAAGTAACAGTTGTTGGCACTTCATCTGTTCGAACTTTAGAAACCGTAGTAGTTTCTGGATTCCAAATAACTGCAAAATCAGGTTGGACAGATAAATTTATTTATCCACCTTATGATTTCAAGATGGTTGATAAATTAATAACCAATTTTCATCAGCCCCAATCAACTTTAATGATGTTAGTTTCCGCTTTTGCAAATAAAGATTTTGTTATGGATGCTTATAGCGAAGCAATTAAAAAGAAGTATCGCTTTTATTCATATGGTGATGCAATGTTAATTATCTAGCATGTCATTTAGAATAGGTCATGGATATGATGTACATCAATTAGAAGATGGGCTACCATTAATAATTGGAGGTGTTAATATTCCATTTTCGAAAGGGATAGTTGCTCATAGTGATGGTGATGTATTGTTGCATTCAATCATAGATGCACTATTGGGAGCTACTGGATTAGGTGATATTGGACAACTTTTTCCTAATGATAAAAAATGGGAAAATGGTTCTGGCATGGATATGTTAAAAATAACTTTAAACCACATTTATGAAAAACAGTCTAATTTTGAAATTATTAATATTGATTCTACCATTATTTTACAACAACCTAAGATGTTAGATTTTAAGGATTTAATGAAAAAAAATATTGCGCAGATATTAAACATTAATAAAGATCTAATTTCGGTAAAAGCCACCACAACTGATAAGTTAGGTTTTATAGGAAATTCATCAGGTATAGCAGCTGAAGTAGTTTGTTTGGTAAAAATATAATATATGGCTGAAAATAATTTAAGATTAAGATTTGCACCAAGTCCTACTGGATATTTACATGTTGGCGGCTTAAGAACAGCTTTATATAATTTTTATCATTCTAAGAAATATGATGGAAAATTAATATTAAGAATAGAGGATACCGATCAAAATAGATTAGTTGATAATGCTGAAGAAAATTTAATAAAAATGTTAGAGTGGTCTGGCATACAATTTGATGAAGGACCTCATTTAGGTGGTGATTATGGGCCCTATCGGCAGTCTGAGAGATTACCTATATACAAAAATTATTTTCATGAATTAATTAAAAAAAAATACGCATATCCATGTTTTTATAGTCAAGAAAGATTAAATAATCTTTCAACGGGAAAATTAACTACAGAAGAAGCAACTATTGAAGATGCTATATTTAAAGATTTTGATTTGAATACCATTTGGGATAAAATGGATACCGAAAAGTTTGTAGTAAGACTAAAAATGCCTAAAAATGAAGAGCTAAATCATCAAGATTTAATTAAAGGCAATGTTAAATTTGATTTAAATCTAATTAATGATCCTATTATTATTAAATCTGATGGATTCCCTACATATCATTTTGCTAATGTGATAGATGATCATTTAATGGGTATTTCACATGTTATAAGAGGTGAAGAATGGCTTCCCAGTATACCTAAACATATTGTTTTATATAAAGCATTTGAATGGGAGCCTCCTTTATTTGGTCATTTACCATTACTACTTAATAATGATAAAACTAAGTTATCAAAAAGAAAAAATGATGTTTCAGTTGCCAGTTATATTGAAAAAGGATACTTAAAAGAAGCTCTAGTTAATTTTTTATCACTTTTGGGTTGGCATGAAAAAGGAGATCGAGAAATATACACATTTGAAGAATTAATTGAATCCTTTTCATTCGAAAGGGTCAGTAAATCTGGTGCGGTATTTGATGTTACGAAATTAAATTCATTTAATAATCACTATATTAAAAATTATAATCTTAAAAAATTAAAAAAATTAGTGAATTTCTACTTCAATGATTCATATCAATACACTGATGAAATGATAGAACTAGTTAGAGATAAAGTTGATACATTATCAAATTTTAAGAATTCATTACAATTTATTTTTTCAGATTCTGTAAACCTTCAAAATGATGATTTGGAATACATTCAATCAGAATCATGTCAAATAATTTTAAAACACTTAATACATTATTTTATTGAAAAACATAACGATACTAACTTTCAAATCAATAAGATTATTAATGATATAAAACAAAATTGCGATTGTAGCCCGCAAGACATATGGAAAACAATTAGGTTAGTCTTAACAGGTGAGCATCATGGTCCTAGTTTAAATGAGATTATTAAAATTTATGGTAAAGATAAAACGGTCCAATTTTTAAAAGCCTATGTCACAAATTAAAACTTTTAAATCTTATGCTAAAGTAAATTTAGGGCTAAAAGTATTAGATTTATTACCTGATAATTATCATTCAATTTTTACCATTATACAAGAAATTGATTTTTATGATATTATTGATATACAAAGAAATAATGATAATAAAATCAATCTATTTTGTGATGGGGCAGTAAAAGTTCCCTCTGATAAAAATAATTTATGCTATCAAGCAGCTGAATTAATTTTTAAGAATTATAATATCACATCAGGTATTAATATTTCTTTAACAAAAAAAATACCTATTGGAGCAGGCTTGGGTGGAGGTTCAAGTAACGCAGCCACCATTTTATGTGGCCTGAATGAAATTTTTAAGCTCAATATTTCTCATCAGGAAATTAGTGAATTAGCTTTATTATTAGGATGCGATGTTCCATTTTTCATTAATGGAGGTACTCAAATATCAGAAGGGAAAGGTGAAATATTGACTCCTCTTAATGTTAATATTAGCCAGTATAATTTTTTACTAGTTTTTCCACCATTTAATATTTCTACAAAATGGGCATATAGTTTTTTTAAAAAAGATTTGCCCAATACGTTTGATAGTGATAAATTTCGGTCCTTTCAAGGTAGACTTGATTGGAAGTTATTTGAAAATGATTTTGAAAATATTATTAAATCAACGTATCCGGAAGTTGT
>CAZYFB010000013.1:0-24240 GCA_964646655.1 uncultured bacterium | reverse complement strand
TTAGATAAAAAAGATGATTTTAAGATATTACATATATTAGGTTTTTCATATACTAACTTGAGAAGGTTAATGATATTTTTAACACTATATATATCTGTAATTGGCATTATAATTGGTTCTTTTTTATCATTATTATTTATTTATTTACAGAATAATTTTGAAATTATTACACTGCCATCGAGAAAAATATTTCAAATTTCAATTTTGACTGCCAATATTGATTTATACTATTTTATTATTTATCCTATTTTAATTTTATTTTTATCTTTTTTATTGACGTACTATTTTTTTAATAAGAATTTAGGTATAATAAAAAATGATTAAATTTTTTTTAAAATACTTCATTTATAACGGTGATTCAAAAACATTTAAAAATTCGTTTTTATTACCATTTTCAACTATTTTAATTGGTTCTTTTGTCATTCTACTTTCTTTTGCAATAATGGATGGATTTTCATCAAAATTATATTCTACAATTTATTTTTTTGATAAGGGACATTCCTTAATAGTTAATAAGAAAATTTTAAATAGTAAGAATTCAAACAATACAAAAAAATTAATCAATTTTTTAAAACAACATGATTATTATTATAACTCATACGAAGAAAGAGTTATGTTTTTCAAAGATTACAAAAATACATATGTTGGAAAAGTCTTTGGTTTGTATGATATGAATGATTTCCTTGAAAATAATTTTTTAATATTAAAAGATGAAGTTATTTTTGATCAAAATAATAAATATTGCATTATAGGTTATGATAAATATATTTCTACAGATTACAATTTAGGAGATGAAATTAAATTTGTATCTTTTAGTGATTTTTACAATTTAAATTCATTTCCAAATAGAGATTACACTGTAGTTAATTCTATTAAGACAAATATTTCTAATTATGATAATAGCCTGTTCTTACCGTATGATTCTGTATTGTTTAATAAAAATATATTTTTAAAAATAAATTTAAATCGTCAAATCAACGATGATCATATGTTAATGATAAATACTCACTATAATGAAGGTGTAAAAATTTTTGATAAATTAGATAAGTTTTCAGAACTATTTAGTGCAATAGAATTTGAAAAGATTTCTTATGTATTATTTGGAATATTCATAGTTTTAATTTCATCAATAATGTTAATGGGGTATAATATTACTTCTATATTTAGAAATCTAAAAGCATTAGCATTAATCGAAACTTTAGGTATATCTAAAAAACATATTTCAATCATTTATTTATTATATAGTACTATTTTAGGGTTTATTGGATTTTTTGTAGCTTTACTGATTGTTAGTATAATTATCAGCTTAGATAAATATTTTTTAATTATGGATTATATTTTTGATCCCAATATTTATTTTAATTTTGATTTATCTTTAAATTATAGTACCATTTTATTTACTTTTTTCTTGAATACTTTAATTATTATTATATCAACTATTATCCCTATTTATAAAATCAGTAAATTAGATATTATAGATAGTTTAAAATTTAGGGTTTAAATGTTACTTAAAATTGAAAATCTTTTTAAAGCTTACGATTCTAAAAAACAGAAAATTAATATTCTGCAAGATTTATCATTAAGTGTAGAACAAAATCAAATAGTTTCTATATTTGGAGCTTCTGGATCAGGTAAAAGTACTTTGTTAAATATTATTTCAGGATTACTAAGTTATGATTCAGGAAAAATTTTTTTTGAAAATAAATTATTTGATACTTCTTTTGATTTTACTAATTATAGAAAAAATGATATTGGAATAGTTTTTCAAGAAGATTTTTTATTAAATGAGTTTACTGCTATTGAAAATATCATGATGCCCAATATCATAAAAGGTATTAATAAGAAAGAAGCTTATGAAAATGCCCATATTCTAATTGAAAAATTTGATTTATTGCCAATAAAAAATAAATATCCAAATTCATTGTCTGGAGGAGAAAAGCAGAGGGTCTCTATATTAAGATCAATAATAAATAAACCTAAATTAATTTTAGCTGATGAGCCAACAGGTAGTATTGATGAGTTAAATAAGAATAAAGTTTTTTCATTGTTTGAAACAATAGCAAATGATTATAATTCATCAATCATAATTATGACTCATGATAATAATGTCTCAAAAATATCAAATAATATTCTTAATTTGTCTAAAGGTAAATTAAATTAATATAAATTATGAATAACAACGAATTTTCAAACAGTTTGCAAAGTATACTTAGAGGAGCTAAAAAGAAAGCGCTCAACGTAGGTGATAATTATGTAGATTTATGTCATATCCTGCATTCTATGATATCACAGCAAAACTCAAGTGTTTATAAAATATTGATTAATATTGGTTGTGATATAGACTCGTTAAAAAGAGAATTACATATAGAGTTTTTTGAAAATAAAAATCAGCAATCTGATTATACAAAAACTCATATTCCATTATCACAAAACTCTGACTTTATATTAAGACAATCTCTCAAACAAGCAAAAGATTTAGGTTACAAAAAAGCTGATGACTCGCATTTATTTTTAGCTATGATTAAAAATGGAGATAAAAAGATTATTAATTTATTAACATCATTTTCAATAGATTTTAGTTTAATAGCATCATTTATACCCAAGGTAAATGTAAAAAAACAGGAAAAATCTAAATCACTATACCCAGTTTTGGAATTGTATAGTAGAAATATAACTCAAATGGCTAAAAATAATTTATTAGATCCAGTCATTGGAAGGATTGATGAAATAGATAGATTGTCACAAATTCTATCAAGAAGGAAAAAGAACAACCCAGTATTGATTGGTGAGCCAGGTGTAGGTAAAACTGCTATTGTAGAGGGTCTTGCATTAAGAATAAATGATAAAAAAGTTCCTAGAACATTATGGGGCCAACAAGTTTTTGCCTTAGATTTAGCTGGTTTAATTGCTGGAACTAAATATAGAGGTCAATTTGAAGAAAGAATTAAATCATTAATATTAGAATTAGAAGAAGCTACAGGTGTTATTATTTTTATTGATGAGCTTCATACTTTAGTCGGAGCAGGAAGTGCAACAGGATCTATGGATGCAGCAAATTTATTTAAACCGGCACTAGCAAGAGGTGAAATTCAAATTATCGGTGCAACAACCTTAAATGAATATAGAAAATATATTGAAAAAGATGGTGCTCTTGAAAGACGATTTCAAAAAATTACAGTAAACCCTCCATCTAAAGAGGATACATGTCTTATTTTAGATGGCATTAAAACTAAATATGAGGAACATCATAAAGTAAGGTATGATGCTGCTGCGATCAATGCTTGTGTATATTTTAGTGAAAGATATATTACTGATAAATTTTTACCTGACAAAGCTATTGATGTATTAGATGAAGTTGGAGCTAGGGTAAGTATAACAAATGTAAATACACCAATGGAAGTAATTAAGCTAGAGAAACAGATTCAAAATATTACAAAAAAGAAAGAACAAGTAATAGCTACGCAACAATTTGAGAAAGCTGCTGACTTAAGAGATAAGGAAAGAAAATTAACTAATAAATTAAATAAAATACAGTCTCAACATATTAATAATACTAGTGAAAATTATATTACTATTTCAGAAGACGATGTTAAAAATGTTGTTTCATCAATTACTGGTATACCTTTATCAAGAGTGGTAGAATCTGAAACTGAACAATTGCTAAATATGGAGAAAGAATTAAATTTAAAAGTGAAAGGGCAGAAAAAAGCAATAAAAAAACTTTCGGATGCTATACTTAGAGCTAGAGCTGGTTTAAAAAACCCAAAAAAACCTATTGGTTCATTTATGTTTTTAGGTCCTACAGGTGTTGGTAAAACAGAGTTAGCTAAAGTTTTGTCAAAATATTTGTTTACAAATAATGAATCATTTATTAGAATTGATATGTCCGAATATATGGAAAGATATAATGTTTCAAGATTACTTGGAGCACCTCCAGGTTATGTTGGTTATGAAGAAGGTGGTCAATTAACAGAAAAAGTTCGAAGATATCCCTATTCAGTAGTATTATTTGATGAAATAGAAAAAGGTCATCCTGATGTATTTAATATATTATTACAAATACTTGATGATGGGAGAATAACTGACAGTTTATCTAGAACTATCGATTTTAGAAATACAATTATAATAATGACATCTAATTTAGGATCAAAGAAATTGAGTTCATCTGATTTTGGTTTTATGAAGAGTGAAGATGAAGATAGAGAAATAAATGTTATGTCTTATGTAAAAAAGTTTTACAAACCAGAGTTTCTTAATAGGATTGATGATATTATAGTATTTAATTCATTAGAAAAAAAAGATTTATATAGCATTATAGATTTACAATTATCAGATTTAAGGAGTAATCTTAAAAATAAACAAAATTCACTTACTTTTTATAAAACTGCAAAAGAGTTATTGCTACAAGATACAGAGCATAGAGAATGGGGTGCAAGACCATTACGTAGAAATATTCAAAATTTGATCGAAAATGTAATTTCTGAGAAATTTATTTCAGGTAAATTTAAAGATCAGCCAGGAAAAATTTTAGTTTCTGCAAAAAAAGGTGAATTTAATTTTACGCAAAAAGTTGATAGTGTCATAACATCAGAATCCTCACAAAAAAATAAAAAAACTGCCAAAAAGTCAGCCACCCATTAATTGGCATTATATTTGCCCCTTTATTATTAAATATTAATAATATAGGAATTTTTAAAAATGGGTAAAATTATAGGAATTGATCTAGGAACAACAAATTCATGTGTATCTGTAATGGAGGGTGGTAATCCTACCGTTATACAAAGTGAAGAGGGAAGTAGAACAATACCTTCTGTTGTTGCTTTTACTAAAGATGATGATAAAAAAGATATTTTAATTGGACAGGCCGCAAAAAGACAAGCTGTTACAAATCCAGAAAATACAATTTATTCTGCAAAAAGATTAATTGGCAGATTATTTAGTGAGGTATCTAAAGAATCTAAAGATTTGCCTTACAAAATAGTAAAAGGTAAAAATAATGAAGTTGTAATATCATCAAGAGATAAGGAATATGCTTTACCTCAAATTAGTGCAATGATATTGCAAAAAATTAAAAAAACAGCTGAATCATACTTAGGTGAAGAAGTAAAAGATGCTGTCATTACAGTTCCAGCTTATTTTAATGATAGTCAAAGGCAAGCAACGAAAGATGCAGGAGAGATTGCAGGCTTTAACGTTAAGAGAATAATAAATGAGCCAACAGCAGCTGCATTAGCATATGGTTTAGATAACAAAAAAGATGAAAAGATTGCTGTTTTTGATTTAGGTGGTGGAACTTTTGATATATCTATATTAGAAATTGGTGACGGAGTATTTGAGGTAAAATCAACTAATGGTGATACAGCATTGGGTGGTGATGATTTTGATCAAGTAATTGTAGATTTTTTAATGCAAGAATTTAAAAAAGAGCAAGGTATTGATTTAAGTAATGACCCAATGGCTATACAAAGGCTGAAAGAAGCTGCTGAAAAAGCCAAATGTGAGTTATCTTCAACAAAGGAAACAGAAATTAATTTACCATATATTACTGCAGATTCATCTGGACCTAAACACTTTGTTATGCAAATAACTAGGGCAAAATTTGAACAGCTTGTTTCTGGTTTTATTAAAAAATTAGAAAAACCATGCAAGCAAGCACTTAAGGATGCCGGTTTAGATTCAAGCGAAATAAACGAAGTGATTCTTGTTGGTGGTTCTACTAGAGTGCCTATCGTTCAAGATACAGTTAAGAATATTTTCAATAAAGAGCCTAATAAAGGAGTGAATCCTGATGAAGTTGTATCTATTGGAGCTGCAATTCAAGGTGGAGTATTATCAGGTGATGTTGAAGATGTTCTATTGCTTGACGTGACACCACTTTCTTTAGGAATTGAGACTTTGGGCGGAGTTGGTACTAAATTAATTGAAAGTAATACTACTATCCCTTCTAAAAAAAGTCAAATTTTTTCAACTGCAGCAGACAGTCAGCCATCTGTTGAAATTCATATTATTCAGGGTGAAAGAGAAATGGCTGCAGACAATAAAACTTTAGGTAGATTCCATTTAGATGGAATACCTCCTGCTCCTAGAGGGACACCTCAAATTGAAGTTACTTTTGATATTGATGCAAATGGAATTTTAAACGTTTCTGCTAAAGATAAAGCAACATCTAAGGAGCAATCAATTAGAATTGAAGCTTCTAGTGGGTTAACAGATGAAGATATTGAAAAAATGAAAAGAGATGCTGAAGAGCACGCTAAAGAGGATAAAGAAAAGAGAGAAGAAATTGATTTAAGGAACAGTGCCGATCAAATAATTTATCAAACTGAAAAATCCTTAGACGAAGCTGGCGATAAAGTAGATCAAAAATTAAAGGATAAAATTATTAATCTTTTAGATGATGTAAAAGCTGCTAAAGAATCAAATGATACAGCGAAGTTAAAGGAATCTATGGATACATTAAATCAAGAATGGGCAAAACTTTCTCAAGAGATGTATTCTCAAGCACCTCCAGAGCAGAATTCTGACACCAAAGCTGGTTCAGAAAAATCTAAAGATGATAATGTTGAAGATGCTGACTTTGAAGTTGTAGATGATAAATAGCTTTACAAAAGCATAAAAAAAGGCTATTTTTTTAAATAGCCTTTTTTTTTATAGTCAAAATTAATGTAATATTTAGTATATGTTTTTATTAAAAATCTGGATATATTCTTTTCATGTATAGAGCTATAAAAATTACAAATGTGCCTTTATTATTTTGCATTGGATTATTACTATCTAATTATTCTCACAATAATAATATTTCAAAAGATGAATCAACTGATTACAATCTTATTTATTCTGAGTCTCAAAAATTTGTTGAATCTGACAATTTAGAGCAAGCTTTAATAAGATTAAATAAAATTATTAATAAACAAAGAAGTTATCAAAAAGATGATGATAGATTAATTATGAATGCTTATTATGATTTAGGTCAAATATATTTATCAAGATCTGCTGACTATGAAAAAGCTTTATTTTATTTTGAGCATATATTTAATAATACTTACTCTGTATATGAGATTGAAAACCCTTCTAAATTAAAAAACTTACTAGAATTAAAGCAGAAATCTTTATTTATGCTTGGATATATTTATCATAATCATATTGGAAATTTTTCAATAGCTGAATATTATTACTCACTTTTTTTAAATAAATATCCTAATCATGAATTATGTTCAAGCGTAGATTACGAATTAAGTATTATTAAACAAGAAATTAAAAATTTTAAGAAATAAGGGATTTATATGGCTTCAACATCAGATTTTAAAAATGGTTTAATTCTCAGAATGAAAAGTAGTTTATGGAAAATCGTTGAATTTCAACATGTTAAACCTGGAAAAGGTGCCGCATTTGTAAGAAGTAAATTAAAAAATATAACAACAGGTCAGGTTGTTGAAAATACATTTAGATCTGGAGAAAAAGTTGAAGTAGTTAGAGTTGAATCACATTCATATAACTTTTCTTATTCAGATGGAGAAGATTATTATTTTATGGATAACGAAACCTATGAACAAATTTCAATTTCAAAAAATTCACTATCAGATATTATAGATTTTTTAATTGAAAATACTTCTGTTGACATTTTGTTTGATGGAGACATTCCATTAGAGGTTAGGATACCACAACATATGAATTTTGTGGTTTCCAAAACCGAGCAAGGTGAAAAAGGTAATACGGCAACTGGAGCAACTAAACCAGCAGAGTTAGAGACAGGACTTATAGTACAAGTTCCTTTATTTATAAAAGAAGGCGAAAGCATTAGGATTGATACAAAAGAAAAAAAATATATAGAACGTACAAAATAGTTTATGTTAAAAGATAAAATTAAAAATTTAATAAAATTAATTGAAAATACTGAAATTGAAGAAATTGAAGTTTCATCTTTTTGGGGAGCTCAAAAAATTCGTTTAAGTAAAAATAGTAAAGTAAATAATAAAACTTTAAATATTCCTCCTCAAACAACAAATGAAATAATAAATGATGATATTAAATCTGATGTAGATACTAATCCTACAAATGTAAGTCCTCAACAAAATATTATTGAGGATAATGAAGAGCAAAAAAATGAAGAACCAATCATTTCTGATGTAAATGCAATTGATGTTAAAGCACCTTTGGTTGGGACTTACTATTCTTCACCTAAACCTGATTCACCACCATTTGTAAGTGTAGGTGATAAGGTTAATAAAGGCGATACAATTTGTATAATTGAAGCAATGAAAATATTTAATGAAATCGAATCTGATATATCAGGAGTTGTGACTGAAATATGCGTTGAAAATGGTAGTCCAGTTGAATTTGATCAGGTTATTATTAAAGTTTCAGTGGATTGATGTTTAAAAAAATTTTAATAGCTAACAGGGGTGAAATTGCTTTAAGAATTATAAGGGCATGCCGTGAGTTAGGTATTAAAACTGTCGCTGTTTATTCAAAAGCAGACGAATTATCACTTCATACAAAATTTGCAGATGAGGCAATATGTATTGGGCCTAATGAAAGTTCAAAAAGTTATTTAAATATTCCTTCAATTTTAG
The DNA here is from genome assembly GCA_964646655.1 of uncultured bacterium. Lineage (GTDB taxonomy): Bacteria > Fidelibacterota > Marinisomatia > SCGC-AAA003-L08 > D37C17 > TMED6. The sequence continues at coordinate 15,667 of CAZYFB010000013.1, read as the reverse complement.
CTGCTGTTGAACTTACAGATTCAGATGCTATTCATCCAGGATATGGATTTTTATCTGAAAGTGCAAAATTTTCAGCTATATGCAAAGATAATAATATATCCTTTATTGGTTCTGACTCTGATACAATAAATTTAATGGGTAATAAATCATTAGCAAAAGATACAATGAAAAGTGTTGGTGTTCCTATAATACCTGGTAGTGATGGAAATGTTAGTTCATATGATGAAGCTAAGTTTTTATGTGATAATATGGGTTATCCAGTAATAATAAAAGCTGCATCTGGCGGTGGTGGAAAAGGTATGCGATTAGTAAATGAAGAAAGTGAATTGAGAAACGCATATGAAATGGCAAAAATAGAGGCTGAAGCTGCTTTTAGTGATGGTAATGTTTATATTGAAAAGTTTTTAAAAAATCCTAGACACATTGAAATACAAGTTATATGCGACAGCTTTAATAATGTTATTCCACTAGGAGAACGTGAGTGTAGTTTACAAAGAAGGCATCAAAAAATTTTAGAAGAATCACCAAGCTGTATTATGAATCAGTCTTTAAGAAATAAATTGTATGAATCTTCCATAAAAGCTTGTAAAGCTGTAAATTATGTTGGTGCAGGAACCATAGAATACTTAGTGGATAGTGATATGAATTATTTTTTCATGGAAATGAATACAAGAATTCAAGTAGAACATCCTGTTACAGAAATGGTTTTTGGTTTAGATTTAATAAAGAATCAAATTTTATCGCATTCACAAATTCCACTTCCTGATTGGATGAAAGATATAAAAATAAGAGGCCATTCTATTGAATGTAGAATAAATGCAGAAGATCCTACGAAGTCTTTTATGCCATCACCTGGTTTAATTACTAGTTTTCATATGCCAGGTGGTAATGGAATAAGGGTAGATACACATGCATACTCAGGTTATTTTGTTCCGCAATTTTATGATTCAATGATTGCTAAGATTATTGTGCATGCACCTACAAGAAAAGAGGCTATATCAAGAATGAATGGAGCTCTAAATGAATGTGTTGTAGAAGGAATACAAACTACAATTCCATTCTTGAAAGAAATTTTAAATAACCCTAAATTTATAGAGGGTGATATACATACAGGTTTTATAGATAAATTAATGGAATGATAATAAGGAGAGTATGATGAATTTACCAGAAAATTTAAAATATACAGATGATCATGAATGGATAAAAATTAAAGATGATATAGCAATAATAGGAATTACTGATTTTGCGCAATCAGAATTAGGAGATATTATTTTTGTAGAGTTTCCAGATACTGGAATATCAATAAATCAGAAAGATACTGTAGGAACACTTGAAGCTGTTAAGACTGTGGCAGATATATATTCTCCAGTAACAGGTGAGGTTATTGAAATTAATGACAATTTAGAATCTAATCCTGAACTTATAAATGAGGATCCATATGAAAATGGATGGATACTTAAAATTAAAATTAGTAATTTAAATGAATTGGATAGTTTACTTTCAAATTCAGATTACGAGAAGTTAATAAAATGAGTCATTATATACCAAAAAACGAAAAAGATGAAAAAGATATTTTAGACAAATTAGAAATTAATAGTTTTGAAGATTTAGTATCTATTATACCTTCAAACTTAAGAGTCAAAGATGGCATTTTAGGTCTAGAAAAAGGAATCTCTGAATATGAATTAACATCATTTATAGATTCAATTTCTATTAATCATAATGAGAATCATTCAATTTGTTATTCAGGTGGAGGAGTATACGATCATTTTGTACCAAAAGTTATAGATTTTATTTCATCAAGATCAGAATTTAATACTGCTTACACGCCATACCAGCCTGAGGTTAGTCAGGGAACGTTGCAATATATTTATGAATTTCAATCAATGATATGTGAGCTTAGTGGTATGGATATTTCAAATGCATCACTTTACGATGGTGCATCTTCATTGGCAGAAGCTTGTTCTCTATCTATAAGTCATACTAGAAATAGAAAAGTTTTGATTTCAGGAATGGTCAATCCTCATTATATAGATGTTGTTAGAACCTATTTAAAATACAGAGATGCAGATATTGAGATATTACCAACTATTAATGGTATTACAGATTTTGATAAATTAAAATTAATAAATATGGATGAAGTTGCATGTGTAGTAATTCAATCTCCAAATTATTATGGATATATTGAAAATTGGAAAAATTTCTCAAAAATCATTGAAAATTCAAAGGCTTTATTAGTATCTGTAAGTGACCCTATCTCATTATCAATTCTTGATTCACCTGGTTCATGTAATGCAGATATTTATGTAGGTGAAGGGCAATGTTTAGGTAACCATTTATCGTATGGTGGACCAAATTTAGGTTTATTTTCAATTAAAGATAAATTGAAAAGAAAGTTGCCAGGCAGAGTGGTTGGAATGACTACAGATATGGATGAAAACGATGGTTTCGTATTAACTCTTCAAACTAGAGAGCAACATATCAGAAGATCTAAGGCAACATCAAATATTTGTACCAATCAGGGACTATTAGCATTAAGAGCTGTAGTTTATATGTCACTACTTGGAAAAGAAGGCATACCAAATCTTGCAAAATTATGTTTTAGTAAAGCTCAGTATGCAGCTGATGAAATTTCTAAGCTTGAAAATTTTAACCTTTTTTCAGGTCGTAGAGATTTCATTAAAGAATTTACTGTAGAAACTAAGTTTGATACTAAAGCCTTATGTGATAATGCTGAAAAAAATGGTTTCTTATTTGATTATATTGACACAAATCTTATTAAGTTTGCATTTACGGAGAAAAGAACAAAAAAAGAAATAGATGATTTAGTTAATTTTTTAAGTTCTTATAATGGATAAAAATCTATTAGATAATTCTATTTTTAATGTTCTTGCTTTAATTGACCCAGACCAAAAGAATGATAATATTTTAGATGAATTAGTTCAGTCAATCAATTCAAATAATTTCTCAGGTATTTTAGTTGGTGGTAGTAGCATTTCTGATAATCAATTTCATAATAGAATTAAAAAAATCAAAGATAAGTCAACTAAACCTATCATTATCTTTCCTGGTTCTTCTGATCAAATTTCGCAACATGCTGATGCAATTTTGTTTACTAGCTTGTTAAGTGGTAGGAATCCCAAGTATTTAATCGAAGAGCAAGTAAAAGGTGTAAAGCTCATAAAAGAATATAACTTACCTGTAATTTCTGCAGGTTATATTTTGATCGGAAAAAGTTTAAATACATCTGTTGTTTCTGTGAGTCAGACAGAACCTATAGATCCAAATGATTATGAGAATATTCTAAATCATTCGCTTGTAGCTCAGTATTTTGGCATGAAATATATATACTTGGAACATGGAAGCGGAGCTGATAATCCAATAGATTCAAATTTAGTTAAATTTTTAAAGAAAAATATTAATATCCCAATAATTGTGGGTGGTGGTATAACTAACAAAGATGAAATTATTGACTTGCAAAGTGCTGGTGCAGACTTAGTTGTAATAAGTACTATTTTAGAAAAAAATCCTAATTTTGATTTTATAAATGCTATATTACCTTAGTCATGAATTCTCTTTTAAAAAAGTTTATTTTATTTATCAAGTTTGACTTGAGATTATCATTAAACACTGTAAAATCTTATGAAAATGACCTTAGTAAGTATGTTATGTATCTATTTGATAAACATAACATAAATGATGTAAATAAAATTACCTACAATCATATAAGAAAATATATTTCAAGTTTAACAGTTTTAAATCATAAACCGACATCAATAAATAGAAATATATCAAGTATTAAAAAATTTCATTTATATCTTTATGATAATGACTTATCTATAAATAATCCTGCTGATTTAATTGAATCACAAAAAATTATAAGAGATTTACCTGATACATTAACAGTTGAAGAAATTGATTTAATTTTGGGATCGGTTATTTTTACAACTGACACAGGACCTAGAGATATAGCAATATTAAGTTTGCTATATTCAAGTGGTATTCGAGTTTCTGAGCTAGTTTCATTAGAATTTTCTAATATTTTTCTAGATGAAGATTATATTAAAATAATGGGGAAAGGTAAAAAAGAAAGACTAGTTCCAATTGGTAATAAAGCAAAAAATTATTTAATTAAGTATATAAATAAATTTAGAAAATCAGGCAATTTGGGTTTTAATGTGGGAAATATTTTTTTGAGTTATAGAAATAAACCTTTAACGAGAATGGCAGTATTTAATATTATTAAAAAATATGTAAAAATGGCTGGAATAAATAAAAAAGTTTCACCTCATACATTCAGGCATAGTTTTGCTACACATATGCTTGAGGGTGGGGCAGACTTGAGGGTAGTTCAAGAAATTCTTGGACATGAAAATATTAATACAACAGAAATATATACTCATTTAGATAGGACTTATTTGAAGGAAATTCATAAATTACATCATCCAAGAGGTTAAAATTTATGATATTAGGTTTATTACAAAATGATTTACAAATGGGTGTTATATTAATTATAACGCTAGTTTTTTCATTATCATTTCATGAGTTTGCTCATGCATATGTTGCTCATCGGTTAGGTGATAACACTTCTGCTTATCAGGGTAGATTAACTCTAAACCCTTTAGCTCATCTCGACCCTATTGGTTCCTTAATGCTTTTATTTGTAGGTTTTGGATATGCAAAACCTGTCCCTGTAAACCCTGTTAATCTTTCAAACCCTAGGGAAGATATGATGAAAATAGCATTTGCAGGTCCAGCGTCAAATTTAATCTTATGTTTTGTATCTTGTATAATGATTCGATTATTAGGTTCGAATGCTTTTGATTATGTAGGTTATTCAATGCAATTAAGTTCAATTGGTTTAATGTTATACATTTTTGCCATAATTAATATGACTTTAGCTGTATTTAATATGATACCAATACACCCTCTTGATGGTGGACAAATTTTTGGTGGTTATCTTGATAGAATTAATCCAGAATTTTCATTTAAATTAAGATCCGAAGGACCTAAAATACTATTTGCGGTAATAATTATAGGTTATTTAACAGGCTTTTCAATCATTGGTATTATTATTTCACCATTTCATGAATTGGTAACAATCTTTGCGGGTTTAAAATAGATGTTTAAATTGAGGGACCAGTCATTTAGGAAAAAATCTAGTTTTGGAAAAATTACAAAAAATATTTTCATTTTATTTTTTATAATAATTATAATGTTTTATTTAAGAGGTTAGTAATGAAATTGATTGAATGTGTACCTAATTTTAGCGAAGGAAAAAATAAGAATACTATTGATCAAATCGTCTCACAGATTAGTTCTGTAAAAGGAATAAAATTACTTGATGTAGATCCTGGTAAAGATACTAATAGGACTGTTGTAACTTTTGCGGGACATCCAGAAGATGTTATTCAAGCTGCATTTTTAGCTATTTCAAAAGCATCTGAGTTAATTGATATGAGTCATCATCAAGGTGCACATGCTAGAATGGGGGCAACAGATGTTTGCCCATTAATTCCTATAAGTGGCGTAACAGTAGATGAATGCGTTGAGTATTCGAACAAATTAGCTAAAAAAGTAGGTGAAAAACTTAATATTCCAGTTTTTATGTATGAGAAGTCAGCAACATCAAAAAATCGTCGGAATTTAGCTATAATCAGACAAGGTGAATATGAGGGTATGTCTGATAAATTGAAATTAAAAGAATGGAAACCTGATTACGGACCTTCAAAATTAAATATTAAAGCTGGAGTAACAGCTATAGGTGTAAGAGAATTTTTAATTGCTTACAATATAAATTTAAATACAAGTGACAAAAAGATAACATCAGATATAGCTCTAGACATAAGAGAAGCTGGAAGAGCTAAAAGAGATAAAGATGGTAAGATTATAAGAGATAATAAAGGAGTAATGATAAAAGTCCCTGGCACACTTAAACATGTAAAAGCAGTTGGTTGGTTTTTAGAGGAATATAATATTGCTCAAGTTTCAATGAATTTAATTGATTACAAATCTACTCCAGTTCATAAGGTATTTGAAGAGGTTAGAAATCAAGCTCAAAAAAGAGGATTGAGAGTAACAGGAAGTGAGCTAGTTGGCCTTATTCCTCTTGACAGCTTAATTGAGGCAGGTCGGTTTTATTTAAAAAAACAAAACAAGAGTCAAGGTGTTTCTGAAAAACAATTAATTCATATTGCCGTAAAATCTATGGGCCTAGATGAGATGTACGATTTTAATTCAAATGAGAAAGTTATAGATTATATGATTGATGAATCTAATAAGCTTATTAATTATTCTCTTTCTGATTTTGCTGATGAGCTATCTTCTGATTCTCCTGCACCAGGTGGGGGTAGCGTTAGTGCTCTTGCAGGTTCAATGTCTGCTTCTTTAAGCTCTATGGTTGCTAATTTAAGTATAGGAAAGAAAGATTTTATCAATCAAAATAAAAATATTAATCAAATAGCTTGTGATGCTCAAGCTTTAAAAAAAGATTTACTATTTCTTATTGATGAAGATACAAAAGCTTTTGATATGCTTATGGGAGCCCTTAGGTTACCTAAGAAGACAGATGAAGATAAATCTTATAGACAGTCACAGATATTGAAAATGTCTAAACATGTTACGGACGTTCCTTTTCAGACGTTAAAAAAATCTAAAGAACTAATGGATCTATCTAATAGAGCACTTGATATAGGAAATAAAAACTGTATATCTGATGCTGGGGTTGCAGCTGAAATGGCATATTCTTGTGCATATGGCGCTTATTACAATGTGAAAATTAATTTGATTGATTTAAAAGAAGAGAAAGTATTTTATTCTAAAACAAAAAAAGAATCTGAAAAAATAATTTCAGACTTAGATAAACAGATAACAAACATTAGAAGTAAAGTTTTGAAAGTTTTAAACAATGGCTAAAATATCAGTATTACCTGAAAATATTATAAATCAAATTGCAGCAGGGGAGGTTGTTGAAAATCCTTCATCTATTGTCAAAGAGCTAGTGGAAAACTCTATAGATGCAGGCGCATCTAATATAGATATCATTATCAATAAAGGTGGTCATGAGTTAATTCACATTATTGATAATGGTTGTGGTATGTCAAAAGATGACTTAAGACTTGCTTTTTCAAGGCACGCTACAAGTAAATTATCTTCTATAGAAGATCTTCTAAAAATATCAACGCTTGGTTTTAGAGGGGAGGCATTACCTAGCATAGCCTCAGTATCAAGACTTGAAATAAAATCATCCACAGATGATAAAAGTGGTAATACATTAGAAATTGAAGCAGGCGACATTAAAAATGATGAAAAGGTTGCATGCAACAAAGGAACTGAAATTAAAGTTAAAAATTTGTTTTTTAATACCCCTGCTCGAAAGAAGTTTTTGAAAACTCCAACTCAAGAGTTAAGAAGAGTCACAAAAATAGTGAAAAGGTTTGTACTTTCAAATCCAGATATAACTTTTAAATATTATTCAGATGATAAATTAGTTTATGATTTAATGGGGCTTTCGCTAGATAAAAGAATAATACAAACTTTTGGATCTAAATATGGAAGCGATATTTTGAAAATTAAAAATAAAAAAGATGGTTATGAGGTTCATGGTTACGTAGGAAGTTTAAATCTTCTTCAAAGAAGACGTGGTGGACAATATATATTTTTAAATGGTAGATATATAGAAGATGAATCAATTTCAAAATCTATTCGAAATTGTTATGATTCAATCATTGAAAGAGGTGAATTTCCTTTCTATGTATTAAATATTAATTTACCAACAGATACCTTTGATATCAATGTTCATCCTACAAAAATAGAAGCAAGATTTGATAAAAAATTAGATATAATAAACTTTATAACTCGTAGTATTAAAATTAAGTTAAGAGAATTATTTAAAGTATTACCAGATATAGATATTAACACAAAAATTCATTCAGGATCATCTGAAATAGCTTTGGATTTGGGGCTTAGCACTTTGATTGATCTTAAGTCTGAAGATAGGATAACAGATAAATTTAATAGTTTATTAGATGAAGATAATATCAATAATGATCCAGCTGTTAAAAGAGCTGTTGATAGACTTGAGGATTATGAAAATAACTTTAAAAGTTTAATAAAAAAAGATGCACAAGTATGGCAAATTCATAATAAATATCTTATAACTGAGATAACATCAGGAATTTTAGTGATTGATCAACATGTAGCACATGAAAGAATTTTATATGAAAAAGTTAAAAAAGCTTTTGATTCTAATCCTTTACCATCACAATCCACACTTTTCCCTAAAACAATGAAATTTGATCCTGAGGATTATACGAGGTTATTAGATGTGGTACCTTATTTAGAAAAAATAGGTTATAAGATGAGAGAATTTGGCAATAGTTCAATCATAATTGAAGGTGTTCCATCTGAGGTGAAATTAGGTGATGAGGAAGAGGTAATCAATGATATATTGGATAGATATATTGAATATAAAAAATTAGGCTCTAGTTATATTGATTATATTGCTGCCACTTATTCTTGTAAGGCAGCTATTAAGGCTGGTGATTATTTAGAAATGGACGAAAGAGTTAATTTGATTGATAATCTTTTTGCAACTGAAAATCCTTATTATTGTCCACACGGAAGACCTATTGTAGTGTCTATTAAAACAGATGAGCTTGACAAAAGGTTTGAAAGAAAGTAAATTATAGTGTTTTTATGAACAAAAAATTTAAATACTATATTTTAGTTGGTTTCTTTTCAATTTTGCCTATTGGAGCAACTATTTGGGTCTTAAAATGGCTTTTAACTTTACTTGTAGGGCCAGCACAATCAATTACTAAAATTTTATTGCCATCAACTTTACTACAACCATATGCAAGCTGGGTTTTCGGTTTTATTCTAACAATAACTTTTGTTTTTATTTTTGGTTATATTGTTTCTAGTTTTTTAGGAAAACTATTGTTTTCTAAAATTGAAAACTTAATTGAGCAAATTCCTATTGCAAACACACTTTATAAAACAATCAAAAGTGTAATTGATTCAATTTCAAATTCTCAGCATAATGCATTTCAAAAAGTTGTAATGTTAGAGTATCCAAGAAAAGGTATATGGACATTAGCTCTTGTAACAGGTGAATCAGAAAATAATTCAGGTAAGAAGTTTTACCATTTATTTTTACCAACTTCACCAAATCCTACCTCTGGTTATATGTTATATATTGCAGCTGAAGATGTTAAAGAGACAGATATGAGTTCAGAAGAAGCGATTAAGATTATAATTTCTGGAGGTGCTCTATCATCTTCAAAAAATAATATAGATTAATAATAATAAAAAAGGGAGTAAGTATGAAAAAGATAATAGCAATGATATTAATGATGTCTGTATCATTATCTCAAGGTGTTGTGTACATGGATTTAGGTTTAGCACCTGAAGCAGAGATAGAAGTAAGTGGTATGTCTATGACTGAAGAAATAGAAACAGGCAGTGTTTCGCTTGGTTACTATCATCCAGTTTATCAAATATCTGATAATATGGGATTTTTTGTAGGCGGCTCTTATGAGTTGATGCCAGCAGAAGATGATGGTGTAGAGTTTGGTTTTATGGCTCTTTATGGTTCTGTCGGCTACTCAATAAGTGATCAGTTGTCTGCATGGGGTTCATTTGGAATGAGTATACCTACTAGTGACGATTTAAAAGATGCTGATGCAGAAAATGGAATGCATATGGGTATGGGTGTTACTTATTCAGCTACTGAGAAAATAGGTGTTGCTTTAGGTTATGTAGTAAATTCTACAAGTACTGGTGATAGTGATTTATCGGCAGATTGGGATTTCTCAAAAATAACTCTTTCTTTAGGTTACAGACTTTAAAGAAAAAGATATTTAACATATAATAAAAAGACCTCTAATTTTAGAGGTCTTTTTATTTAAAGTAAAACTTTATATGATTAATCTAATTTACTTCTTTTTCAAACAATTTCAATAAATCATCAACCTCTTCTACTGAGTTTGCATACATGAATTTTCTTCTCCACTCTACAGCTCCTTTGAAGCCTTTTAAATACCAGCTAAAGTGTTTTTTGGTTAGATTCAAGCATACAATACTATTTTTATCTTCTTTTAAAAGTTCATAGTGATTTCTGCAAACTTCAATTCTTTCTTTTAAGGAAGGTTCATACTCAGCTGGTTTATTATTTATGTGATTTATGATTGACTGAAAAATCCAAGGGTTACCTAGGGCTCCTCTTGCAACCATTACAGCATCGCAACCAGTTGTATCAAGCATTTTTTTGTAGTCATCTACATTGTTGACATCACCATTTCCTATGATAGGGATATTGACAGCCTCTTTTAATTCTTTAATAAGCTCCCAATTTGCTAAGCCTGTGAATTTTTGAGATGTTGTTCTAGGATGAAGGGTTATAGCTTTAACACCAATTTTTTCAAGTCTTTGGCCTGCTTCTGTTGATATAATTTTATCTTTATCCCAACCGGCCCGCATTTTTACAGTTACGGGTGTTTTATCTACTGATTCTATAACAGCAGTAGTTATCTCATCCATTAAACATAAATCTTTCATTGCACCAGAACCTGCTCCAGACTTGGTAACTTTGGGTACAGGGCAGCCATAATTTATATCTATAAGATCTGGTTTAAACATTTCATTGACCATTTTAGCTGATTTTCCTACTACTTCTGGGCTATCACCAAATATTTGTATACCAAGTGGTCTTTCCTCTTCTGTGAACTTCATCATTTCGAGGGTTCTAATATTTTCTCTTATGATGCCATTGGCACTAACAAATTCTGTATAAACAACTCCTGCACCAAATTGTTTGCATATAAGTCGATATGGATGGTCTGTTACTCCTGCCATTGGCGCCAAAAAAAGTGGCGATTTAATTTCTAATTTTCCTATACTGAACATTTTTCTTTCAATTTTTTATGTGGTAAATTATTATAAATAAAAGAAAATTTAAATAGGAGTTTTAATGGAATCTATAATTACTACAATATTTCCTATGATTGTTATCTTTGCAATTTTTTATTTTATAATCATCAGACCACAAAATAAAAAAAGAGATGAATTTAAAAATATGCTAGATAATATGAAAAAAGGTGATAAAGTTATTACAGCAGGTGGTTTACGAGGAAATATTAAGGGTTTTCAAGGAGAAAAAAATGAAATTGTCATTTTGGATTTAGGTGAAACTAATGTTAATATTATGAAAAATTATGTTGTAGATATCATCAAAAAATGAGAATAGTTTTTTTTGGAAACCCAGACTTTTGTAAGTATTCTTTATTAAGTTTATTTAATTCAGAGTATGATTTAGTTTCAGTTGTTACTAATATTGACCGTAAATCAGGAAGAGGTCTTAATGTTAGACCTACATTTGTTAAGAAAAAGGCTCAGGATTTAGGTGTTCCAGTTATAGAAACTGATGATGTCAATTCAAATAATTTATATAATAAATTAATAAAACTAAATGTTGATATATTTGTAGTGGTAGCATTTTCTATACTTCCAGATAAAATATTAAATATCCCAAAAAAACATTCTATAAATATTCACCCATCATTACTTCCTAAATACAGAGGATCAAGTCCAATTCAGTATGCACTTTTAAATGGCGACTCTAAAACAGGCGTTTCAATTATTAGTATGAATCAAAAAGTTGATTCTGGCAATATTTTAGGTCAAAAAGAATTTGATATACCTAATGATGCTAATTTTGGATATTTATACGAAAAACTAGGGATTTTAGGTTCAAATCTATTACTTGAGGTTATTGATGATATATCAAAAAAAAATATCAACACAAAAATACAAGACCATTCAAAAAAATCTTTAGCACCAAAGATAAAAAAAAATCAGTATAAAATTGATTTTAATTTAGATGGATATAGCATTTATAATCAAATTAGAGCCTTTGACCCTTATCCTGGTGCTTATGGTTTCATAAATGGCAAGAGAATTAAAATTTTTGGTTTAAAATTACATTCAACAAAAGAAAATTTTAAGTACCAAAAAGGTCAATTATTTGTTGATCAGGGAAAATTGTTAATGTATGTTGGAAATATAGTTGTGTCTATTTCTGAATTACAAATTGAGGGCAAAAATAAAATTTCCTCTATTGATTTTATTAAAACGCTAAACAGTAAAGAAATATTCATTGTCAATTAGAACAGACAAATTATTTTTAATTTATCAAATACTTAAGGACAATGAGCTGAAGTCAATAAGGCTTGACCGTTTACTTTTAAATAAATTAGCTAAAAATGATTTCACAGATAGTGATTTAAGGTTCATTCACAAAATAGTATATGGCGTTATTAGAAATAAAAGAACCTTAGATTTTTATATTGAAAAAATATATAATGGTAAATACAAAAAGCTTTTAACTAAATATAAGATTTTACTTCGCATAGGTTTATATCAAATTCATTACATGAATTCTATACCTGATTATGCTTCAGTAAATACAGTTATTGAGTTAGCTAAAAAAATTGATAATAGTAAAGTGAATCTTATTAATGCTATTTTAAGAAATTTATCCAAATCAGATTCATTGGAAGATAAAAATATAGATGATCTTTCTATAAAATTTAATCACCCTGAATGGATGATTGATAAGTGGTCAAACGTATATGATAAAGAAACTATGTTAAGGATATTAAATGCTAATAATAGTGAGCCAATTATATGGTTTAGAATTAATACTTTAAAAACTAATGAAGCTGAAGTTAAATCTATGCTGAATAATAAAGGTATTAAAATAGAGTCTTGTAGTTATATTGATAATTTTTTTAAAAGCTCATCACCACAGAAAGTTTTAAAAAGCGATTTATTTGATAAAGATTTTATTAGTGTTCAAAACCCTTCTAATGGATTGGTTGTAAAGCTTCTTGATCCTATTAAAAATAAAGTTATTATTGATGGATGTTCAGCACCTGGTGGTAAGTTAAAATTTATCAACGAAATCACAGGTGGCAATGAAAAAATTAAATGTTATGACAGTAATCAAAAAAGGCTTAGTATTATAAATGATTATTTAAAAAAACAAAAAATATCAAATATAAGCAGTCATCTAAAAAATTTAGCAAACGATAAAATAGAAAAATTTGATATAGGTTTAATTGATGTGCCATGCTCTGGAACTGGTGTGATGTCTAAAAGGGTTGATTTGAGATGGAGAAGGAAATCTTCTGATTTAAAAGAAATGATTCAAATACAATCATCTATTCTTGCAAATATTGCAAAATATGTTAAAAAATCAGGAGTGCTTGTATACAGTACCTGTTCTATAGAACAGGAAGAGAATTGGCAGATTATTGATAATTTTTTAAATTCTAATGATAATTTTGAACTTGAAAGAGGTGAAAAATATATTCCTGAACAATTTATTGATAAAAATGGCTGTATGTCAATATTGCCTGACACAAACGGATTTGATGGAATTTTTGCTGCAAGAATGATTAAAAGATGATTAAAAATAATATTAAAAATTTAATTGTTATATTTTTATCTTTCATATTTATTTATATTTTAGCAGATATGATATTGATACCAAGTATATTTTATGTTCGTGAATCTGTAGTTCCAAATGTAATTAATCAAAATATTTCTACAGCAAAAACAGTAATTGAGGATTCTGGTTTAGAATATAGGATACAATATATACCTTCTGAATCTGCTGATTTAATAGGAACTATTATTAATTCTGTTCCATCAAATGGTAAAAAAGTTAAATCTGGCACTATAATTGATTTAAAAGTATTTGGAGATAAAGAGACATATTTAGTTCCTAATTTAATTGATAAAAGTAAAAATATTTCAATTAATATCTTGAAAAGTATGGGTATAAAATTGGATACAATTTTTTATGATTATTGGGATGTGGTTTGCACTGATTTAAATAATCTTGGCGACATTACAAGTTTAGAAAACATTTTCAATGACTGCAATAAACCAAAAGAAAATATTGTTTGGAATCAATATCCTGAAAGCGGAAAAAATGTTTTTAAAGAGCAGGCAATAACACTTTATGTGAGTAATGGTAATTTTGCACCAGAATTTTATTTAGTTCCAACTTTAATTGATTTAGATTTAGATGTAGCGATAGAAAAAATAAAGCGAGCTGGATTACTTTTAGGTGAGATTGAATATGTAAATTCAGATTTAAAAATTTCAAGCAACAAAGTAATTGATCAGTATCCATATGGAGAATGTAGAATTACAGATAAAATTAATTTAATAGTCAAGAAATAGAGGTAACATGAAACGGATTATATCACCATCATTATTATCTGCAGATTTTTCAAAATTAAAAGAAGATATAGAAATTGTTGAAAAAGCTGGAGCTGAAAGATTACATATTGATTGTATGGATGGACATTTTGTTCCAAATTTTACTTTTGGTCCTTTTATACTTAAAGCTATAAGAAAATTAACAAATCTTCACTTAGAAACACATTTAATGATTGATAATCCTTCAAATTATTTTGATGATTTTATTGATGCAGGTGCAGACACTTTAATTTTCCATCATGAAGCTAGTAATGATATTAAAAAAGATTTAGAACATATTAAGTCTCGAAATATAAAATGTGGGATAGCTCTCAAACCAGAAACAGATTATAAAGTCATTGAAGATTACATTAATATTTTAGATTATATCTTAATCATGTCTGTATCACCTGGATTTGGAGGGCAAGGATTTATTGAAGATACATTATTAAAAATGAAAAATATCAATGATTTATGCAAAAAAAATAGACTTAGAAATGAAATTGTTATAGGTGTTGATGGTGGTGTTAATCTTTCAACAATTAAAAAAGTTTATGAAACTGGCATTGATGTTACTGTAGTTGGTTCAGGTTTATATAAAGCTGATGATATTGTTGAAAGGTTTAATGAGCTAGAAAGCTGTGAGTAATTTTAAATATAAAAATGAAATTTTAAGAAAAATAATTCATTTATTTGATTCCATAATCCCTTTGTCATTATTTTATATTTCCAGAGAGAATTTGCTTGTTATTTTAATGCCTATTACAGTTTTATTCATTCTTTTAGATATTTCAAGACATCATGTTTTATTTTTAGGTAAATTATATTCTCGTTTTTTTAATTTTGTTACTAGAGAAATAGAAAACAAAAAAAATAATGTTACTGGTGCAAGTTATTATTTACTTGGATGTTTAATTGTTGTTTATTTCTTTGATGACATAAATATTATCATGTCTTCACTTTTAATTATGAGTATTTCAGATTCTTTTGCAGCATTAATTGGAGTTAAATATGGTAGAACAAAAATCTATGGAAACAAAACATTAGAAGGGTCTTTTTCATTTTTTGTTTCAACAATAATAATATTAAATGTTTTCATTTATAATTTGTCAGGCTTTGAATACATTATTATTTCTATTTTAATCACACTAGTTGAACTATTTTCATTTTATAGAGTCAATGATAATCTCACTATCCCAGTATTTTCAGCTATTTTATTAAAATACTTCATATGAATTTTTTAAATACTTTTCCTTCATTCTTTTGGTTATTTACACTTGTTCCACTAGCTATTTTTTTACTTAATAGAAGAAAAAAGAAAATAGTTAAATTTAGTTCAATAAAATTTCTATTAAATTTAAAAAAAAATGAAATCAATAGAATTAAACTTATAAAT
>CAZYFB010000012.1:0-25126 GCA_964646655.1 uncultured bacterium | reverse complement strand
CATTATTTTATTTATTAACATTATTTTAATAATATGAATCTAAAAAAAACTATATTAATTATTTTATTCTATGGATTTTGCTTTTCGTTTGAAACTGTAAAAAATCTTAACATAGAAAAATTTATGGGCAAATGGTATGTTATTGCTGCTATCCCTACATTTGTCGAAAAAAATTGCGAAAACGCATATGATATTTACACGTTAAATGATGATGGTACTGTAGATATAAAATATTTTGCAGATAAAAATGGAAGTCCTTTTACAATTTCTCAAAAAGGAACAATAGTTGATACTGTGAATAATAGTAAATGGAAAATAACATTTCCTGATTATTGGATACCTTTTTTTAGCTCTCCATATGAAGTAATCGTATTAGATGAAATAAATTATGATTATATGGTTGTTGGTTACCCGGGTAATTCATATGGTTGGATTATGGCTAGGTCAACAGTTATGAAAGCTGAAGTTTTTGAAAAAATTATGAAAAGTTTAGTAAATGATTTTGGATATGATAGAAATGAATTTCAAATCATAAAACATACGATAAGCTCTTTAAACTAATGCTAAATGATGCTAGCATTTAATGCCGTTGAAGCAATAGGTTTATTAGCAGGTTTTTTAGGGATACTTGCTTGGATTCCGCAAATTTATAAAATTTGGGTACAAAAAAGAGCTGATGGTATTAGTTTGCCTACTTTTTCAATCATTACTGCCGCTTTGATCTTATGGTTAGTATATGGAATTAAGGTAAATTCATTATCTTTAATTATATCAAATATCTTTACTCTTATCATGATATTGTTGGTTTTAATAGGGGCATGGAAAATACAATCTAAATAAGGAAATAGTTAATATGAAATATTGTAAGATTTTATTTATAGTTTTGTTTACTTTTTTAAGGTCAGAATTAATTTCACCTGAAAATAATGAATTATTAAAAACAATACATGTATGGTTTGAATGGAAACAAGAACCTGATGCATCTCAATATAATATTCAGATATCTCGTGACCCATTATTTTCAAATCTTATAAAAGATATAAACATAACAAAGCCACTATATATTGAAAAAAATGTATTAGACTGGAATACTACCTATTTCTGGAGAGTTAGGTCTGTTTATTTAGATGATTCTTATGGTTTTTGGATAGGTCAATCTTCATTTAGTACAAATTCACGTCAAATTCAACATTTTGATGTAACTTTTGATGACATTAATTCTATACAAGATGGGCTTGTTATGTTCGGACAATTTTCACCAGAGCTTATGGTTGGAATAATAGACAAATATGGTAATGAATTATGGAATAGTGGAAGTCCAGAAGAAGATCATCAATTAGGTACTTTGCTAAATTATGTGAGTAGCTCTGGTCAATTATTTGGAAAATCATCAACTTCTGGCATTCAATTTAATTTTAATCATGATATTATTTGGCAAAGTCCTTCAAACACACCAATTGATTTACATGAAGTTCAAAAATTACCAAATGGAAATTATATTTCATTTGTTCCTATTTTTGAGTTAGGACCAATAGCTCAAGGAAATTGGACCAGTTCGTTTCAGGATTTAGGATATCAGGCTGATGGTATAACAATAGAATACCCATGGTTAGCTCAGAGAATTATCGAATGGGATAAAGATACAGGACAGGAAGTATGGAGCTGGAATGCATTTGATTATATTGATATGAACCAATATGATAAACAGGCTGAACTTTGGTGGGATGCTTATGTTTCTGGAAGGTTTGATTGGTTACATTCCAACGCATTTTACTTTGATGAAATTGAAAGCGCCATATATATTTCTCTTAGACATTTAAATCAAATTACAAAGATTTCATATCCTTCAGGAGAAGTTTTATACAGTATTGGTTTATCAGAAGAGTTTGAAACTGGTTCTGAAAACAATATATGTAATGATTTACGATTTAGCTGGCAACATCATGTACAATTATTAGAAGATGGCGATTTATTATTTTTTGATAATGGAAATTTAAGTGATGAATTGCTAGGTGATGAGTATAGAACAACTAGGATAAGAAAAATTAAAGTTAACGATGATTTGACATGTGAAACTTCTTGGCAGTATGAATTACCAGAAAATTTATATGGCCATGGAACTGGAAGTGTACAATTATTAGATAATGACAATTATTTAATTTATACTCAAGGTGGGTTTGAAGATTGTAGTATTTTAGAATTAAATCAAAATAGAGAAATACTATGGATGGCTGAAGCATCAGACCCAACTTCCTCAATATATAGAGCATATAAAATTCCATCAATGTACCCAGATGCTTTTAGTTTAACTGTAAATGGTCTAACTCAAGATATAACTGGTAATGTTGTAGAACTATATGATTCTAATTTAGAGTTTAATCTAACAAATCATAGTGGCTATACAAATACTTACTTTTATAGTTTTAGAAATCCTGAAAATGACTGGTTTGATGATTTAGATGGAACGATAGTACTTGATGCTTATGAAAGTAGAAATTTATCATTTACACCTAATCAAATAAACGGCGAAACAGAAGTGAGAATTGATATTTACCCAGAAAATCATGAGTATAGTCAAAAACAAATGGTATTGAATTTAATTGAGTCTACTAATTTGATTGGTGATATTAATGATGACGATAGAGTAAATGTTGAAGATCTTATTTTAACAATTAATATGATTTTAGATCTGATAAGCAATCAAAACGAAGCTGATATAAATGGTGATGGTGGAATAAATATACTTGATATTAGCTTGATATTAAACATTATATTAGATTATTAGGAGACATATTGATCAATTTTGATTAAAAAAAAAGCCCCATTTATATGGGGCTTTTTTTTACTTTAAATGTAAAATTTTACATTCCTGGAATATCATAATTTAATGACATGAAAAAGCCGCTATGAGACCATGTAGCATCAGAACCGCCTGCATCACTTTCAAGCTCAGCTAAACCTAGAGCATATCCTAAGTTAAGTGCTAGTGCACCATCCATCACAGGTAATGCATAACCTAGACCAAATACTAAACCCATATCCATACCATTAGGTAATCCATCATCTTCGATATCTTCTGGATCTTCATCACCATGTGTTACTGTACCGCTTAATGGCATACCTAATAATACACCTCCATAAAGATTCATTTTATCATTGATTGGGTAAGGCATTGTAGCCCATACATCAAAATATTGAAAACAAACAGATATATCTTCGTCTCCTACATAACCAAAACTTCTAGCACCTAGACCAGCACCCATAAATACAGGAAAGTTGCCAAGCATAGTCGCATAAGAAGCTCCAAGCATAGGACCAGAAATATTATATCCTAAATCTTCTAGGTCATCTACAGCATCACCTGATGCAGTTCCATAAATTCCACCAACGTAAACTCCTAAACCTGGCATTTCAAAATCTTGAGCAAGATTGAAGCTTAACATTAATGTCATCATTAATATTAACTTTTTATACATTTTTTCTCCTTTTTAGTAAATGCAAACCAATTGCAATCACAAAATTTAATTAACATTTGTTATAATATCATTAGAATTTTATTTTTTTTAAGTTTAGTTCATATTAATTTGTAGTTAATAATTTAAAGGGTAAAAAAATTAAAATCTCATTAATCGTTTATATATTTCTTTCATTTATATTTTCTGAATACCAATTTGAAAATGCATTTCCGAATTTAACTTTTGTTGATCCAGTTGGAATTCATCACTCTGGTGATGGCTCTAATAGAATTTTTGTTGTAGAACAACAAGGAAGAATAAAAGTCTTTAATAATGATTCTAATGTTAATTCTGCAGATACCTTTCTAGATATTAGATCAATAGTGGATCAAGATGGTGGTTATACAGAAGAAGGATTACTAGGTTTAGCTTTTCATCCTAATTATGAAGAAAATGGTTATTTTTATGTTAATTATACAGATTATGGTCCAAAGCGTAATGTCATAGCAAGATATTCTGTTGATACCGATAATCCTAATGAAGCAGATTATTTTTCTTCAACGGTTATTTTAGAAGTTAACCAACCATATAATAATCATAATGGCGGACAAATGGAATTTGGTAGTGACGGTTATTTATATATTAGTTTTGGTGATGGTGGTTCTGGTGGAGATCCATTAGAAAACGGACAAAATCTATCAACATTGCTCAGCACTATTATTCGAATCGATGTTGATAATAGTTCTGATGAGTTAAACTATAGCATTCCTTTAGATAATCCATTTATTAATAATAATGATGCAAGACCAGAAATTTATGCTTATGGATTAAGAAATGTTTGGAGATTTAGCTTTGATCCAGAAACAAATTTGTTATGGGCTGCTGATGTTGGTCAAAATGCATGGGAAGAAATAGATATTATATATCCTGGTCTTAATTACGGGTGGAATAAAATGGAGGCCTCTCATTGTTATCCACCAGGTTCAGATTGTAATCCTAGTAACTATGAGTTGCCGGTTTGGGAATATGAGCTGTATGTAGATGGTGTTTGTTCAGTTACTGGTGGTTATGTTTACCGTGGAAATTCAATTTGGAGTTTAAGAGGAAAATATATTTATGGAGATTGGTGTACAGGTGATATATGGGCTTTATCTTCAAATGAAAACTCGTATTTAAATGAAGAGATTATAAGAACAGATATTAATATTACTTCATTTGGTGTCGATCAATATAATGAGCTTTTTTTCTGTGGTAATCAAAGAATTTATAAATTGACTTCAAATGAAGGAGATTTAAATAATGATAACGTATTAAATGTTTTAGATGTAATTTTATTAGTAAATTTAATTTTATCACAACAATATAATGATGCAGCAGATTTAAATGGTGATAATATTTTAAATGTTTTAGATGTAATTAATTTAATTAATATAATTTTAAATTAGCTTTTGAGGAGATATAATGGATTTAAAAGATAAATTAAACCTAGTATGGAAATATGCATTTTTAGCCGTATTTACATATGGTGTAATAAGCTTAACATGTTGTTCTGATAATTGTAGTAAATCATGTGATAGTGATAGTGCTGCTAACTGTAGCTCTGCTATGGTAGAGGGTAAATGTTGTAAAGATACCGCTAAAGCATGTAAAAATAATTCATAAAAAAAATTATTTTGAATTACAAATAATCTAAATGTAAATTGAGAAGTTGTTATAATCGAAATAGAAAGGAAGACAACAGATGGCTGATACACTTAAAGGTACAGTAAAATGGTTTAATAATCAAAAAGGTTATGGTTTTATTTCCCCTGCAGAAGGTGGAGATAGTAAAGATCTTTTTGTTCATATGAGTAGCATTGTAATGGAAGGTTATAAAACCTTAAAAGATGGACAAGACGTAGAGTATGAAGTTGGCGATGGAGAAAAAGGTCCAGTCGCTAAGAATGTAGTTCCTAAATAGTTTTTTAGTTTCACACCTAGTTTTTTATTCCCTAAGAAAAATCTAAATAGTTTTAAAAAATATTTTATATTATATTGTATTTTGTAAGGGGTATGTATGCATTTAGCTATGCTTGGTACGACAGAAGTTGTCGTAATTGTTTTAGTTGTTCTTGTATTATTTGGAGCAAAAAGAATCCCTGAATTTGCCAAAGGACTTGGCAAAGGACTTAAGGAATTCAAAGATGCAAAAAATGATATCAAAGATTCAATAGATTCTACTGATAAAGATTAGATTAATATAAAAGATATTACATCTGATTATTTTGTTTCAATTATTTGAAAGGATAATCCTATGATTGAAATTAGAAATTTTACTGCTTCAGATCATGAATTTAATGAATTAGCTAGGATAGACAATCTTGTCAACCATGACTCAATTTCCCACCCAGATGAAGATAAACATGATTGGAAAATCCGAGACAAAAGCATCATCAGAGATAGGATTATGCTTTATTGCGACGATAAGCTGATTGGAGTTGTTTACTATTCGCAAGGTAGAGGAGTCACTAATGAGCGAATTTGTTTTTATACTTTAAACCTTAACCCAAACTTCAACAATAAAGGTTTTAGATCCTTATTATTCAATAAACTTTTGGAGAAAATCAAAGTATTTAATGCTAACAAACTCTTTACAGGTATTTATGATCACCCAAATTATCATAACCATAAAAATTTTTTAATTGATAACGGATTTAAATTAACTCAGACAAATCGTGAATATTCTTGTCATATTAAAAATGTTGATATAGATAAATATAAATCGCTCATTCAAAAATTAGAATCGGAGGGTATACAATTTTATGATTCGAAAGAAGAAATGCTTAATTTCCCCAGCCACTATCAAAAATTAGAAGAATTGAACTGGACTTATACAAAAGATTTTCCTATTCCAGATGGTATAGATCATACAAGATTGCCTTTTGAAAGATTTATGGAAATACAAAAAGATTTCGAAAAAAATTATTATGGAGTTGAGATTGTTGCGGTAAAGAAAGATAAATATATCGGCTCTACTAGTTTGGAGGTTTTTCCAAAATCTGAACCTCATAAAGCCTATACTGAGGGTTTGGGCGTGTTAAAAGAATATAGGCGAAAGGGTATTGCAACTGCTCTTAAAATAAAGGCTATCGATAGTCTTCTTCAAAAAGGAATAAAAGAGGTAAGAACCGATAACGAAGAAAATAATCCAATGTATAAAATTAATATGACCTTGGGATTCAACCCTGTTCCAAGTAGTTTGGAATACACGAAAGAAATTTAATGATTTGGTTTCAAAAAAATATTGATATTATTGCCCCTAAAAGAGGTTTTATGCTTATAACAGAACAAATTTATAAAAATCTATTAGAATTAGAAAATATTAAAATAGGAACATTACATTTACACATTAAACATACATCAGCATCTTTAACAGTAAATGAAAATGCTGATCCAACAGTTAGAGATGATTTAGAAACTTTTTTTAATAGAACAGTTCCTGAAAATAATAATTATACTCATACTTATGAAGGTTTAGATGATATGCCAGCGCATATTAAATCAACTATGATAGGTAGCAATATTACAATACCTGTAACCAATGGAAAATTAAATTTAGGTACATGGCAGGGTATATATTTATGTGAACACAGAAATATCCCAACTAAAAGAACAATTATAGCAACCTTAAATGGAATTAAATTTTAATTAATTTTTTATATCTTAAAAATCCTGCATACCCTAAAATTAAACCTGCGATAGAATCTATTAAATAGTGCTGCTTAATTAAAAAAGTAGCAAGAAATATTAGAATAATACTTAGAATCATTTGGTATTTTAAATTTCTATTTTCATGAATGATAGCAAACCCAATAGTTGCAGTTATTGAAACATGCATTGAAGGAAAAGCATTTTGATGTAAAAAATCAAATGTTATAAAATTATGAAGAAAATATAGTGGATTTTGACTAACATTATTTAATACCTCAGAAGAACTTATTGGCCACAGTATATAAACTATATAACAAAAAATAGATGTTTCAATAAGGGATCTAGTTAGTTGTTTAATTTTAAATAAATCTTTAATCAAAAAAGGAGGAAATAATAATATTATATAGTAATAGTAGTAAGGAATAATCATCCACCATATAAATGGAATATTATCATCTATTTTAGAGATCCATTTTGGGCAAGGTATTGATTCAATAAAATAAGCAATTATAAAATAGCCCAAAAAGAATACTAAAAACTTACAATAGGTAGTTATTCTTGTTAATAAATCTTTATTATTTTTATCTAAATATTCCATTTTTCTATCGTAATTTTAATTTAACTTCAATATATTTTACACTACAAATATAATAATAAATAATAAGGTTTGTTAATGGATAAAAGTTTTGAACATGATATTGAGATACTAGATTCGGTTAGAAAAAAGATTGAAGAGGAAGGTGAAAGCCACTTTTTATCTAATATTGATACGCCTATTGTTGATAATGCGTTTGATTTAAGTGATGATGAAAAAATAGATAAAATTGAAAAGCATTTTAGAGAAATTATGAAAATTCTGGGTTTAGATTTAAATGATGACAGCTTAAAGGGCACACCATATAGAGTTGCTAAAATGTATGTAAATGAAATGTTTTCAGGTTTAAATCCCAAAAATAAACCTTCTGTATCACTTTTTGAAAATAAATATGATTATCATGACATGATAGTTGAAAAAAATATTACATTTTATTCAAATTGTGAACATCATTTTGTTCCTATTATTGGCAAAGCTCACATAGGTTATATTTCTTCAGGAAATGTTATTGGGTTATCTAAAATGCATAGAATTGTTAATTATTATGCAAAAAGACCTCAAGTTCAAGAACGAATGACTGTACAGGTTATAAATGAATTAAAATCAGCTTTACAAACAGAAGATATTGGTCTGATTATTGATGCAGATCATCTTTGTGTTTCATCTAGAGGAATAAAGGATATTACAAGCAGCACTATAACTGTTGAATCAGGTGGTAAATTTAGAGAAGATAAACATTGGAATAAATTTTTATCACTTATCAATACTGGCAATGTTGAAAAATAATTATTAGGAAAATCATCATTAATTCACAATTATTTATTCATAATACTTTAACTAGAAAGAAAGAAGCTTTCAATCCTGTAGATTCTAAACATGTTAGAATGTATACATGTGGACCCACTGTATATAATTATGCTCATATAGGAAATGCTAGACCTGCAGTTGTTAGTGATTTGTTAGTTAGAACTTTAAGGCAAATCTATCCAAAAGTTACATATGTATCAAATATCACAGATATAGATGATAAAATTATAAATGCTTCCCTTGAAACTGGAGAACCAATTGATAAAATAACTTCAAAATATGAACAAATTTATAATGAGGATATGAAATCATTAGGAGTAATAAAGCCTGATATTCAACCTCATGCAACAGATTTTATAGAGCAAATGATTGAATTAGTTCAAAAAATGATTGATAATGATACTGCATACGCTAGTGATGACCATGTGTTATTTGATGTTACCAAATATGATGCATATGGTAAACTTTCAGGAAGAAATATTGAAGAACAGTTAGCAGGTAGTAGGGTAGAGGTTGCATCTTACAAAAAAAATGCGGGTGATTTTGTTTTATGGAAACCAAGTACTGACAATCAACCTGGATGGGATTCTCCATGGGGATATGGAAGGCCAGGTTGGCACCTTGAATGCTCAACAATGGCTGAAGAAAGTTTAGGATTACCATTTGATATTCATGGAGGTGGAATGGATTTGATATTTCCACACCATGAAAATGAAATAGCTCAAAGTTGTGGTGCACATAATAAAAATAATGATCCCACCATATTTGCAAAATATTGGCTTCATAATGCAATGTTAAATATTGATGGTGAAAAAATGTCCAAATCACTTGGAAATATTTTTTACATAAGAGATTATCTTAAAAATTTTGATGGTGAAATTTTACGTTTAGCACTTCTCTCAGGACATTATAGACAATCCATAAATTGGACAAATGATACAATTAATCAATCTAAAAATACTTTAGATAAATTTTATAGAATTTTAAATAAAGTTTTAGATATTGAAGTCAAAGAAAATGATATAAGTAAGTGTCCTAAAGAAGTATTAGATGCTTTATGTGATGATTTAAATACTTCCAAAGCGATTGCTGAAGTAAACAATATATCTAAAAAGTTATCTTTGGCTGAAAATTTAAATGATAAGGTTAAATATAAAACAATGCTTTTAGCGTCAGCTAATGTTTTAGGTATTTTACAACATTCTCCAAAAAAATGGTTGGGTATAGGACAAATACAAGATAATTTAGATAGTAAACATATTGAAGATTTAATTGATCAAAGAAATATTGCTAGAAAAAATAAAGATTTTAAAACAGCTGATGATATCAGAGATAAGTTAACTAATTTAGGAATAGAAATTGAAGACACTCCAGATGGAACTATTTGGAGAAGTGTATAGATGAGCAAAAAAAATATAAAAATAACCTTACCAGATGGAAGTGTTCTTGAAAAACCGCAAGGCGTTACAGGAATGCAAATTGCAGAAGGTATCTCAAGTGGTCTTGCTAAACAGGCAATTGTAGTAGAGATAAATGGTAATATAAAAGATATGTCTTTCCCAATAATTGAAGATTCTGATCTTAAAATATTTAAAAAAGATGCCGATATCGCACTTGAAATAATAAGACATGATTGTGCCCATGTTATGGCAGAAGCAGTACAGGTTCTTTATCCTGGCACTCAAGTTACTATAGGCCCAGCTATAGATAATGGCTTTTATTATGACTTTTCATTTAAAAAGCCATTTTTATCTGAAGATTTAGTAAAAATTGAAAATAAAATGAAGGAAATTATCACTAAGGGCACTGAATTTGAAAGAGAAGTATGGGATAGAGTTGATGCAATTAACTACTTTAAAGAAATTGGTGAAGATTACAAAGCTGAAATTATTAATGACCTTCCAATGGATGAAGAAATTACTATCTATAAACAAGGAGAATGGCTGGATCTATGTAGAGGGCCTCATTTACCGACAACAAAACATATTGGTAAATCGTTTAAATTAATGAAAGTATCTGGTGCATATTGGAGGGGTGATGAAAATAATGAGATGCTTACCAGAATATATGGAACTTGTTGGAGGAATGATAAAGAATTAAATCAATATTTAGAAATGTTGAAAGAAGCTGAAAAAAGAGATCATCGAAAAATAGGTAAGCAAATGAAAATTTTTACTTTTGATGATGAAGTAGGACCTGGGCTTCCATTATGGCTTCCTAATGGTTCAGTAATTATAGAAGAGATTGAAAGACTAGCAAAAGAAACAGAAGATGCAGCTGGTTATGACAGAGTTAAAACACCCCATATAACTAAAGGTTCTCTCTATGAAAAATCAGGACATCTATCACACTATGAGGATAGCATGTTTCCAGCAATGGATATTGATGGAAATAAATATTATCTAAAACCTATGAATTGTCCACATCATCATAAAATATATGCAAGCTCTCCAAGAACTTACAAAGAGCTTCCTGTAAGATTAGCTGAATATGGAACTTGCTATAGATATGAAAAATCTGGTCAATTATTTGGACTTATGAGAGTTAGAAGTATGCAAATGAATGACGCTCATATTTATTGTACAGAAGAACAATTTAAACAAGAGTTTTTAGAAGTCTGTCAAATGTATTTAAAATATTTTGAAATTTTTGGTATTGAAAAATATGAAATGAGATTAAGTCTGCATGATCCTAGCAAGCTTGGAGAAAAATATGTTGACGAGCCAGATTTATGGATAAAAACTGAAAATATGGTCAGACAATCATTAGAAGATGGTAAATTAAATTTTATTGAAATACCAGGAGAGGCAGCATTTTATGGTCCTAAAATTGATGTGCAGGTATGGAGTGCAATAGGTAGAGAATTTACCTTAGCTACAAATCAGGTAGATTTTGCTGTTCCTTCTAAATTTAATTTGACTTATATCGATAGTAAAAATGAAGATAAAACACCTTTATGTATTCATCGTGCCCCTCTTGGAACACATGAACGATTTATTGGGTTCTTAATTGAACACTTTGCTGGAAACTTTCCATTATGGTTAGCTCCAGTTCAAATGGCTATTATTCCAATTTCAAATAAATTTAATGATTATGCTCAATCAGTATACGATAAACTAAGGGATGAAAAAATCAGAGTTAACATCGATTTGAGAAATGAAAAAATGGGTGCAAAAATAAGAAATGCCGAACTTAGTAAGATACCTATAATGATTATTATTGGAGAGAAAGAAGTAGAGGCTCAAACTTTATCAGTAAGACGTAAATTTTCTGGTAATCAAGGTACTTTCAAGATTGATAATTTTATTAGTTCAGTAGTTGAAGAAATCAATACCCGAAAGTTATAATTACATTTTTTAACATTATAATTTGCATAAAATTAATTATTTTTACTTTTGAAAATTAATTATTATTTAGGACATAATATGAAAACCCAATTATCTTTATTATTAAATATTATTTTTATATCATCATTTGCTATCTCTGGTATGATGAAACCTTCCAACGATCAGTTTATTTCATACGTGCATGTTTTATTTGAATGGGAACAAGAACCTGATGCGATTGCATACAAAATTCAAATTTCATCGGATTTACAGTTTTCTAATTTAATTATAGATTTAGATACTCCTGATTTAGTATACATATGTAAAGATTCAAATATAGATTGGAATCAACGTTATTATTGGCGAGTTAGACCAATTTATAATGATGATGCATATGGTGATTGGATTGATACTTATACTTTTAGAATTAGAAATAGAAATAATACAGGAAACATTCAAACTTCTATAATCGATGATGATGCTTATAATGAAGGCTTAACAATTATGGGTGATTTATCAAATGATAATAGAAGTGTAGTTTTTGATAAAGATGGAAGACAAATATGGAATGATCATAATAAAAACTTTATTATGAATCATATAAATGAGTATGGTCAAATTTCTGGATGTAGCTTCAATGATTTTCCTATATATACAGGTTCTGTAATTAATTATGATAATAATTATCAATGGACAGGTCCTGATGATGAGTATATTGATGTTCATGAAGTTAAAGCTATTCCAAATGGAAATTATATGGGATTTGCACAAGAGTATCAACAAGGTCCAATACCTTTGGGAGATTGGACAAACCTCTATAGAGGTTTAGGGTATGAGGCTGATGGAGTAACAAATGAATATCCTTGGTTTGGACAAGCAATTGTTGAATGGGATCAAGATGGTAATGAGATATGGCGCTGGAATCCATTTGATCATTTTTCAATGAATGATTTTGATATCTATGGTGGAACATGGTGGAATGCATATTTTGATGGTCAATTTGACTGGATGCATTCTAATGCATTTTATTTTGATGAACAGGAAAGTGCTATATATTTTTCTGCTAGACATTTATCAAGAATTACTAAAATTGATTATCCATCTGGTGAGATTATTTGGATGATTGGTATGCCATCTGGTTATAATACTGGTGATGAGCATATTTGTACAGAATTAGGGTTTACTTGGCAACATAATGTTCATTTGTTGGACAATGGAAATCTTACATTATTTGATAATGGAAATCTTAGTGGTTTATTTGGTCAAGATGCAACTAGTCGTGCTTTAGAATTTAAAGTTATTGATAATAGTTATTGTGAAATGATTTGGGAATATACATTACCACATTGGGATACTGAACAATGGGATTTATTTGGTCCGTGGATGGGTAGTGTTCAAACCCTATCAAATGGAAATAAATTAATTAATACTGTTGGTGCTGGAGGTCATGTTCTAGAAGTTACACCAAATCAAAATATCATATGGTATGCAGCATATAATATTACCAATAGTCAGGAGGATCCAGGTGGTAATTATAGATCTTTTCGTATTCCTTCTATACATCCAAATGCACATTTTGTAAAATTTGATAATTTTCAATCAGAAGATTTAAACCAGGGAATTTACTTATCAAATAATAATTTAGATTTTACTGTCTATAATAAATCTGGTTATGAACAAATATATATTTTTAGTTTAAGAGATACTCAAGATTGGTTTGAAATGGTTGAGAATCAAGAAATTATTATAGAGCCATATTCAAGTCAAGAATTTAGTTTTAGTGCTGATTTTAATTCTGATTTATCAAATCTTTATTTTGAAATAGAGCCTAAGTTTCATCAATATGATAAGAAAATTTATTCGATTGATTTGTATAAAAATCAATTGCTTGGTGATATTAATTTAGATGATACAATCAATGTACTTGATGTTGTTATTTTAGTTAGCATTATTTTAGGAAATGCAGATGAAACATCTAATGCTGATGTTAATTCTGATAATTTGATTAATGTTTTAGATGTTGTTACATTAATTAATCTAATTCTTACATAATTTTTATTAAATTATCATTATGATTTACATATTTAAAACTTCATTTACTTGAATTTATTAGTGCTTCCCGGGCTGGATAGCAAGCTAGTTGAATTAATTTATTATCAAAAAGGAGTTTCTGTGATGTATTTTCAAACATTTACATATATATCAATATTACTATTTATAGTTTCATGTACTAAAAATAATCATTCTTTGGCTGAATCAAGATCTTTTGAATTTACTTATCAAGTAAGTTTAGAGCCTTCTAACCAAAAAGTTGAATTGTGGTTTCCTATAGCAAAAACTAGTGAAACACAAGACGTATCAAATGAAAAACTAGATAGTGGACAGCTTACATGTCAAAAACTAATTGAACAGGTTCATTTAAATCATTATTATTATTGTTTCAGTGATGAAGGTCTATCAAGTTCTATGACATTAACTTATCAAGCAGATATTAAACGATATGAGCATAGTGAAATTGATTATGCTAATCTTAATCCAGATAATTATGATAAAGGAACAGATAATTTAACAGTACCTGAAGGAAATATTTTTCAAGATATTATTGATGAAAATAATTTGACAGGTTCTGATATGGAAGCTGTGTATTACTATGTGCTTAATGGCATGCATTATGGAAAACCAACAGATGATAAAGAAAACCCAAATTATAAATATATAAGTGGTGGAGTTAATAAAAATACTGGTAAGGAATGGTTGCCAAAAGATATTACTTATGGTAGATTAAAAGTACCACAAGATATGTTGGTAGAAAAACAAAATAAAAAAGAAAGCTATGCATATGGTAATGGAAATGCTACATATGCTTGCGATATAGGAGTTGGAAATTGTACTGATTACCATTCTTATTTTATGTCATTGTCGAGGACTATGGATGTTCCAGCAAGGTTTCATATGGGATTTAATGTTCCAAAAAGTGGCACAGAAGGTAAAGTTGGTGGTTATCATTGCTGGGCTGATTATTATGTTGATGGACAAGGATGGTATCCAGTTGATATTTCTGAAGCAGATAAAGATCCAGAAAAAGCTGCATACTATTTTGGTACATTAAACAAAGATAGAGTTGAATTTACAACTGGAAGAGATTTAGAGCTAAAAAATTATGATAAACATGTAAATTTCTTTATATATCCTCTTTCTGAGGGGACTTCTATTAGTAAGGCTTTCAGCTTTAAAAACATTTAATTAAGGAGAGAAAACAAATGAAAAAAATATTATTAAGTATGGTTGCTTTATCATTTTTAATGTGCGAAATACAGTTTAGTGGTGATGCAAGATTTAGGCCAAGGTATGATATAAAAGAAAATGGAGATGGTTCTTCAACATCTGATTTATATTACATGTATAGAGCTAGAATTAATATGAAAGCTGATATAGGTGATGGTTGGTTTTTCAGTTCAAAGCTAGGAGCACTTAATGTTGCTGGAATGACAAAATTTGGAGACTCAGGAAGTGAGCCAGGCATATTAACTTCTTATAGACCAACAATTTCATTTATGGAGCTTTACTTTGGTCAAATGAAAGATGACTGGGGTTTTTGGGCAGGTGCTTTTCCTTTAAAGTATAATCCTTCACTTGATCTTCATTTTTATTCTAATAAACTTGTTGACATCCCATTTGTATTACTTAGTAATAGTTCAACTCTTGGATTTTCTGGTTATAAAAGTATTTCAGGATATAAGTTAAATTGGTTTTTATCAGTGGATAATAATGTGGTTGAAAGAGAAGAGTTTATAGAAGGTGATCCTATTGATGATTGTGATGATTTTACTTTGGGGATGGATGCAAGCTTTACTTTTGGTTCAGCATCTATAACGCCTAGATTTTTAACTTCTTTTGGTGGAACTGAAGATGATATTTTTCCAACAACATTTGGTGGAGATGTTTTACTTCCAAATATTGCAGGGTTTGATTCTGGAATGTCATATTATATGTCAACTAATGGTGAAGAGGGTGATCAAGGTTATTATGAAGCAGATCACATGAGATTTTCATTATCACGATCGATTAATGATGGAAAATTAAAATTCTTTTATGATATGGCAAGTAAAGATGATGATAATGTATCATATATATGGCTTTCTTATACGCACACATGTTACAAAGGTGATATGGGTGAAGTAACTATGACACCAACATTTAGATTACAAACTGGTAGCAATGCTGGTAACGAAAACTTTGATGAAGATTATTCAAGATCTAAAATTGAACTTACTACACAGATTAAGTTTAAATAACATTATATATTGCAGTTAAAATGCTGATGTATTTTAAATATATCAGCATTTTAATCATGTCAATATTTTATATTAATGTTGGCATGAAACACTTTACAGATCCAATCTGGTTTACCCATATTATACCTCCAATTTTATCAAAATTTAATTTAATATTAGTTTATCTAAGTGGTTATTTTGAAATTACTTTTGGTATAATGCTTATGATGCCAATGCTTAGGAAAATTTCTGCTTATGGGTTGATTTTATTGTTAATAGCAGTTTACCCAGCTAATTTATATTTAGCATTTTATCAACAACCACAAGAATTAATTGGAATTAGTGCATTTGCAGCTTCATGGGTAAGACTTCCAATTCAATTTATTTTTTTAGGTCTTGCCTATTGGCACTCTAAGGATTAATCCAAGGTATAAAGTATTTTAGAGTTTTTCGATAGCCAATAGATACTTCATAAGATTCTATTTCAGCATCTGGAGCATTCTCTGGTATAAGAGAATTATCTTTAACATATTTTAAATTAATGCTTAAACTGCCTTTATCTTTTTCACTAAAGATTAAACCAACTGTAGGCATATAAAATTCAGATTTTGTGTTAGGTGCTATTTCACCATTCCAAAAAGCGTCTGATGTTTTAATAAATGCCAATCCAATACTTAATCCTTTTGGTTGCCATGTTTTTTTCAATTTTGTTGCAAAAAGTATTGAGCTTACTCCAACTAGAGTTGTACTAGCTTTATATCCATATTTACTATCATTGATAGGATTTTTATAATTAAGCGTAAAACCATAAAATGTTGGAATATATCTTTTTTTTGTCATGTTTTTTATATAATACTGTATCTCAAAGTTTGTTTTATAACATCCATCACTCAAAGAAAAATGTCTATGATCAGAATATGAACCATCTTCATTTTCTAAAAATGGATCAGAAGTTAAAACACTATTTGAGGGAACGATTATTCCAGCACCTAAAAATATTCGTGAGCCAGAAGTATTACCAGTATTTGTTAGTAAATATTTTAGATTAAATGTTGCATCACCTAAAATACTACCATTAGCATTTAAAAAGTCTTTTAACGAGTGTTCATCACGATGATGCGCACTTTCTTCTTCAGTCATCCAATCCATATTTCTAATACCTAAAGTTTGTTGATAGCTTAAATTAACATAATTTGTTAAACCTATTGTTAAGGTAGGCGTAATCACATTTGTTACTAAATTACCAACATGTTCAAAATCCTCATTTCCAATGGCTGCATGTTGCCAATCAATATATTGATAGTTGTAGTTTCCTGAAATCATCAACTGCCCAGCCCATAAACCTACACCATTATCTGCATTGCCAACTGGCAAAGAAGGATTAGCTCAGAGTGCTCATTGAGGATATAAATTGAATGAAATAAATATTAGGAATAGAATTATATGTTTCATACTATAATATATGAAATCAATTTTATTTTACATAATTTTATTATCGATAAATCTTTCTCAAATACCTGAAAATAGAGTTGTTGCAGAATGGGAGTCAGCTATTGGAACCATGATACGATGGCCACTTGGAATTCCTTCCGATTTAGTAGTTGAACTGGCAAGTGATGATATAGTTTATGTCTTAGTTGAAAATGGTTTTCAACAAAGTGCTGCAACACTTTCATTTAATCAATCAGGTGTTAATATGCTAAATATAGAATTTATATTCACAGATACATATAGTCATTGGACTAGAGATCATGGTCCAGAATTTTTATTAGGTATTGATTCTTGGAAAGTTATTAATCAAAAATTTAATGGGTACCCTGAAAATTATGGATGTGAACTTGAAGAACAAGAGTGTGATGAGGATATGGTGCTGACTGATTGTTCAGGCACTGAATTTTGTAATAATCAACCTGCATATCCAGAGGAAGGTTATGATTGTTATATTAATAATGATCAATGTGAAGATTTTAATGGTGATGGTCAAATTATTGATTGGCTTGGTGATGGCTATTGTGATAATGGCAATTGGGGTTTAGATTTTATGTGTGATGAGTATAGTTATGATTGTGGTGATTGTGGAGGTCAAATTATAGATCCAAATGGATATTGTGATGACAATTTAGTAATTTTAAATAGAAATAATAATAATTCAAGAACAATTGATAACACATCTAGAGCTTGGGATGAAGATGATGATACTAATATTGATTTTGCAAATCAATTAGGATGGGATATTAAAGATTTAGATCTGTATTGGACTGGCGGAAATTTTATGACAGATGGTTACGGAATGGCATTTTCTACACAACTAATGACTAATGAAAATGAAATAGAAAATAATATTTTTAAAGAAATTATGAATCAGGAATTATTTTTATCAGATTACCATATTTTAGATAATCCTAATGAAATAAGTATTCAACATATTGATTGTATGGCTAAACTAGTGGGGCCTGAAACTATTATTATAAAGCAAGTCTCCGAATCAAGTCCAGAGTATGATTGTATTGAAGATTTTGCAGAGTCATTTTATAGTTTGAATACATTTTATGATCGACCTTTTGAAATCAAAAGAATATTTTGTCCAGAGGTTCCTGGAGGCCCGTGGGAAAATAATCCAGTAGCTGCCTATACAAACTCACTAATTTTAAATAATAAGGTGTTGGTACCAAAGTATGGTTTACCAGAAGATGATTTAGCTATTCAAACTTTTAGGGATGCTATGCCTGGGTATGAAATAATTGGATTTGAAGAAGCAAATTTTGACCCATGGTATGCAGAAGATGCTCTTCACTGTAGAACAAAAGGTATATTTAATCAGGATATGATTCATCTTTCACATAAATCAATAAGAACTAATGAACTTTTTACAAACAACATTGATATTGAGGTTGAAATTATTGATTATGGTAATAATAACTCTGAAATGGAAAGTGTTATTGTTTATTGGAAATATAGTAATAATGATGGTCCATATTTAGATTTTGATTTAGACTTTATTAGTTCAATAAATAATAGTACAATTTATTCAGGTCAATTTCCTCAAGTTAATGTGAATGAAGAAATTGAATATTATATCAAAGCTCAAAATAATAATGGCAATATTGCGCAACACCCTACTGCAGGATGGCATAATTTTACATTAGAAAATATATTAGGAGATATTAATGGTGATAATATGGTTAACATTCAAGATGTCATTTTATTAATTAATGATATTTTAAATGATAATTTTAATCTCATAGCTGATTTAAATAGCGATGGTTTAGTAGATGTGCTTGATGTTGTAATATTAATTAATATGATTTTAGATTAAAAAATGAAAAATTTTATAATATATATATTAATTGGATTTTTGAATGGCATTAACTTTAGTGAAGATATTTCTTCCATCATTTATAATAATTGTACAACTTGTCACAGACCAAATGAAATAGGTGCGTTTCTTCCATTAGAGAACTATCAAGATGTATATAATAATAGATCCTTAATAGCATATGTTATTGGTGGAGATGATGATTTACGACATGGAAATCCATCGATGCCACCATGGCCACCAGATCGTGAATTTAGTACTCTTTTAGATGAAAGGTATTTAGAAGACAATGAAATTGACTTGATTATTAGCTGGATTGATAATGGTGCTACACAGGGTAATCCTGATTTAGAATATCCAATGCCAGAATTTCCGGATGGATCTTCATTAGGAGAGCCTGACTTAACTTTTGAAATGGAAGAGTCTCATTTTGTTGAAGGAAATTATGAAGATGATTATAGATGTTTTGTTTTTTCTCTTGAAAACGATGAAGAAATTGAACTTTCTGCTATTGAGTTTAGACCTGGAAATAGAGAAGCTGTTCATCACGCAATTATCACTTATGTACCACATGGAGCAGCAGATCATTTAGAAAATTTAGATAATCAATATGGATATGAGTGCTATGGTGGATTTAATTTAAGTGCTACAACTGATTTAATTGGTGGGTATGCACCTGGTTTATCATCTGTTGAGTATCCAGAAACTATTGGAAGAACAATTCCTCAAAATTCAGATATTTTAGTTCAAGTTCATTATGCACCATTATTAACAGATCAAG
Source organism: uncultured bacterium (assembly GCA_964646655.1). GTDB lineage: Bacteria > Fidelibacterota > Marinisomatia > SCGC-AAA003-L08 > D37C17 > TMED6. The sequence continues at coordinate 4,882 of CAZYFB010000012.1, read as the reverse complement.
AAGATTTATCTTCCATAAATTTATTTTATAAAGAAGAGAATATAGAAAGAGAAATTAATCAATTTATTTTTGATTTTTGGGAATTTGCATTACCACCAAACCAAGTTACAACAATTACTAGAAATTTAGATATTGAAAATGATATAAGTATGGTCAATATTTTACCTCACTGTCATTTATTGGGTCAATCATGGGAAATATATGCAACGACAATTCAAAATGATACCATTCCAATTATAAAAATTCCTGATTGGGATTTTGATTGGCAAAGTTTTTATTATCCAGAATACTTACTAAAGATACCAGGTGGTTCTACACTGACTGCTACATGCACTTATGATAATACTATAAATAATCCTGATAATCCAAATAACCCTCCACAATGGGTTTATCCTGGTGATGGAACAAATGATGAAATGTTTTTTATACCCATTGAATATTTAGAGTATCAGCCTGGTGATGAAGATATATATTTGGGTTTAGAAAACCAATGTCTTTATGTTGGTGATATAAATGAAGATAATGTGCTAAATGTATTGGATGTAGTAATATTGGTAAACACTATTTTATCTCCAATTGAAAACCCATGTTCAGATTTAAATTCAGATTCAACAACTAATATTTTAGATATTGTTATTTTAATTGAGATGATTTTAAATCGATGAATATTTTATTTTTTCTAATTTTAATTTCTTTAGTAACTCCAAATAAAAGTTTTATCAATGCAGGACCTATGGTTGGTTATTCAAGTAAAATGGAAGTTGCATTATGGATTCAAACCACTAATGAGAGTGATGTAAAATTTTTATACTGGGATAAAAAAAATCCAAGTTTAATTTTAGAAACTGAAAATCTTAAAACTGAAAAAAAGACAGGTTATACTGCAACTTTAATTGCAGATAAAGTTACTTCTGGAACTGAATACTATTATCAGCCAGTTATCAATGAAAAAAAAATTGATTTCGATTACACATTAGAATTTCAAACACAAAAACACTGGGAATACAGAACAAATCCTCCAGATTTCAGCTTTGCATTTGGTAGTTGTGCCTATACAAATGAAAAAGATAAAGATAGGCCAGGAAAAAGTTATGGAGGTGATTATTTTATTTATTCTTCTATATTAGAAAAAGATCCTGATTTTATGTTATGGCTTGGTGATAATGTTTATTTTAGAGAACCTGATGATTCTAGAACAGGTGTTTACCATCGTTATACACATGACAGATCACTATCTGAACTACAACCATTGCTTGGCTCTGTACATCATTATGCTATATGGGATGATCATGATTATGGGCCCAATAACTCAGATAGAAGTTTTATATATAAAGATATTACTTTAGAAGCATTTAAAAATTTTTGGGCTAATCCAACATATGGTATTACTGAAAATAAAGGTATTACAACTCAATTTAAGTGGTCTGATATAGATTTTTTTCTAATGGATAATCGATACTTCAGGACACCTCAAAACAGAAAAAATATTTACAAAGAAATCTTAGGTGATGATCAAGTTCAATGGTTAATAGATGCACTTTTAAATAGTAAAGCTCCATTTAAAGTTATTGCATTAGGCGGGCAATTTCTTAATTCAGAAAAAATTTATGAAAATTATATAAATTGGGAAGAGGAACATAAAAAGATATTAGATTTGATTAGTAAAGAAAAAATTGAAGGTGTTATTTTTATTTCTGGTGACAGGCATTTTTCTGAGGTATCAAAGATGGATAGGTTTGGAGCATATCCATTATATGATTTTACAGTATCACCCCTAACTTCTGGATTTTGTGATATTTGTATTTATGAAAAAAATAAATATAGAATTAAGGGTAGTGGAGTTTTTCAGCGTAATTTTGCAACAATAAATATTAGCGGTTTGCATAATAATAGATTATTGGAATATACTGTTTTTAATAGTTACGGTGAACCGATGTGGAATTATAAAATTCATGAAAATGAACTAAAATATGATTAAAAATTTTTGGTCAAAAGACTATCAATCAGCTAAAGTAAAATTTTTAGATTTAATTAAATCTCTCCAGGATAAAAATTTAAACATTCAACTGGAAAGTTTGGACATTGAAGAACAAGATCCATTTGGAAATGATTTAAGTATAGATATAGCGTACATTGGTGATAAAAATGCGAATAATGTTTATATATCAACTTCTGGTATTCATGGTGTGGAAGGTTTTGCTGGTTCAGCTATACAGCTTAATATTTTAAATAATCTAGAACATATTCCAGACAACACAGCTTTTATTTTTGTTCATATTTTGAATCCATGGGGCATGTCATGGTTGAGAAGAGAAAATGAGTCTAATGTTGATTTAAATCGAAATTTTTTACAAGATGAAGAAAAATATGAAGGTTCACACCCACATTATTCGAAGCTTGATAAATTAATAAATACAAAAAAATTACCACGTAGATTTAATTTATTTAATTTAAAACTCTTTTTACATGGATTGCTTAATGGTCAAACCAAAACTAAGCAAGCATATGCTGAAGGTCAATATGATTTTCCAAAAGGATTACATTTTGGTGGGTTCAAATTACAAAAAGGACCAAAAAAATTCACTGAGTATTTAAAATTAAAGCTAATAAATACTACAAATTGCATGTGGATAGATTTGCATACTGGATTAGGTCCATCTGGGGAAGATGCGTTGCTTGTAGATTTAGATCCATCAAATAAAAAATACATAGAATTAAAAAGTCAAAAATTTGGACATAGAGTAGCTAGTTTAGACCCAAAAGCAGGAGTAGCATATAAGATTAGAGGTGGTATGCAAAAAGGTACTGAATTGAGATTTCCTAAGATAAACTGGACTAGTATAACTCAAGAATTTGGTACTATAAATGGCATAAGTGTAATAAGCTCTTTACGAACTGAAAGTTCATGGGCTCACTATGGAAAACTAAGTGGAACAGATTTTATAAATCATTGGTCAAAAGTGGATTTGCTTGCGGCTTTTAGGCCATTTGAAAAAAAATGGGAAGAAAAAATTACTCACAGAGGAATTAAGTTGTTTAATCACACACTTAATATTCTACAAAAAAAATAGTACTATTTAATTTTGTTTAAGATAGGAATTGAAAGAAATCTTAAAATTACAGAAACCAGCATTGAGAAATGAATTGGTATCATATTAAAGTTTTCAGTAAAATTAAAAACAAATTTTGATTCAACTAATAAACCTGCTAAAATACCACCTAGTAAAATAGCAAACCCTAGAATAAAAGTATTTAATGCAGAAAAGTGAATTACATCATCTTTTTTAGATATTTTATAAACCAAATTAAATGATGACAAAGTATATGCAGAAAAACAAATTCCTGCTAATATTGATACTATAAATGTAGCTAGTATTTGCAACTCATTGTCTAAATAGTAAAGTAAAATCCAGAGTATAGGCAAAAATACAATGGTATACGTAGATAACTTCAAAACCTTAAAATCGCCTATTTTTTCACACAGTTTACCAAAATAGTTTGAGCTAGAAAAATTTGATACTTGCCATAACGTCATATTGATAGTATAAATAAACACACCAAGCTCCATTGTTCTAAGCATATAAATAGAAAATAATGGACCAAAAAACATAATAGAAAAATTTATATATGAGCTAAATAGTATGTAATAAAAACTTTTATTTTGTTCATGTAATAAATTTTTAAATGAATAAACATATTCAATTATATTTTTAGTTTGTTTTCCTTCATAATTAAATTTTTTATTTAAATAAAATGCAGAAATAGTTCTTCCAATGAAGGCTGCCATAAAAATTATGCTAAAACCAAAAATCATATTTTCATCAAATATATCTAGTATATATCCAGCAATTAATGTTGCTAAAAATGATATAAATCCAATAATTCTATTTCTTTTCCCAAAATATCTTGCACGAATTCTTCTAGGTACAAAATAACCCATCCAGGCAGTCCAGACTGGTTGAATGATAGTGCCTATTGTCCAATAAAAACAGCTCCAAATTAAAATGTATTTATAAGTAGGTTTATGAAATAGTAAATAGATTAAGATAATCCATAAAAGAGCTTGAAGATATGACATAGTAACAACAAATTGCTTAATATCTCTAAACTTATTTTTAAAGCTTGCTGAAAACAATTGAAAACAGGATCCAACAAAAGGAGGGAAAGAACTCAAAAAAGAAATTTGAAAAGGAGAAAATTGTAAAAATACTGCACATGCTGATAAAAAGGTCTCGCCACCTCCGTACATAATAGCCCAAAAACAACCTTCTATAGTTGATAATTTTAAATTTTGCTTAACTTTTCTTTTTTTCATTAATATATAATTACGTTTGCAATATAGAAACTTGCAATCCCTAATATTAATCCTAAAATAGTATCAGATATAAAATGAACTCCTAAAAATACTCTTGATAAACCTACAATTATGGGCCAAAAAAGTAGAAAGTTTAACCCATCAAAAAAAGATGTGATAATTAGAGCACTAATCATAGTTCCAGATGAGTGTCCTGATGGTAAACTATATTTATCAGGCGGTTTCACTAGTGCTTTTATTTCTTTATATTTTTCAAAAGGCCTTTGTCTTTTAGTTACATTTTTAATCACATAATAAGATGGATAATGTAGTCCGTATGCAACTAAGCTTAATTTAATGGCATCTTTTCCAATTTCAGGATTAACTAGAACTGTAATTACAGCATAGCTAATGTACATCCACCATTCTCCTGTAAAAGTAAAAATTCTAAAAAAGTAATATATAAGCTTGAACTTTTTAGCAAGATTATTAAGAGTAATTGTTATATTTTGTTCAAAATTTATCATTTGTAATACAATGTAAAATTATTTGACTAATTCATATATATATATTAGTTTGAAATAGTAA
>CAZYFB010000011.1:0-25622 GCA_964646655.1 uncultured bacterium | reverse complement strand
AGCAGAAAGTAATGGACAAGTAGCCACACAAAAAATAATGCTACTTAAGTAAGTTAATTTTAATAAAGCCTCAATTATATAAATTGGGGCTTTATTTTTTTATAGGAGTTTAAATGAAAGATTCAATATCAAAAGCTAACATTGTTAAATTCAATAAAAGTTTCAAAAATAATCCAACTAATAAAATATCAAGAAATGCTTTAACAAGAAGTTTAATTGATAATATTGCTATGGATTGGGATGCATATAGAATGGTAGATCATACTTATTCTAATGTAGTATCTAATGAAATGAAAAAAGTTACTAATCAAAAAGCATCTGGTAGATGTTGGGGTTTTGCAGGATTAAACTTGATGCGTATTTCTTTAGCTGAAAAATACAATTTAGCTAATTTTGAATTTTCACAAAATTATTTTATGTTTTTTGATAAGTTAGAAAAATCAAATTATTTTTTAGAAAATATTTTAAAAACCTTAAATGAATCTTATGATAGTAGATTAATGATGCATTTACTTAATAGTCCAGTCCAAGATGGTGGGCAGTGGGATATGTTTGTGAATCTTATCGAAAAATATGGTGTTGTTCCACAATCTGTAATGGCTGAAAGTTTTCAAAGTAGTCAATCTAGAATGATGAACCAGTTTCTTACTAGAAAGTTAAGAGAGTTTGCATGGACTTTGAGAACTATGAATGATAAGGGAAGAAAAATTTCTGATTTGAGAAAAGAAAAAGAAAATATGATGTCAATAATATATACAATGCTTTGTATTTGTCTTGGTGATCCACCTACAAAATTTGATTGGCAAACTAGAGATAAAAAAAATAAATTTATCAGAAAAGAAAATTTAACTCCTCAAGATTTTTACAAAAAACATTGCAATATTAATTTAAAAGATAAAGTATGTTTAATAAATGCGCCGATGTCCAATAAAAAAATGAATGAGCTTTATACGGTAAGTTATCTTGGAAATGTTGTAGATGGTCAAATAATAAAATATGCAAATGTAGAGTTAGATGAAATTAAAAAAGCAGCAATTAAATCAATCAAAGATAATGAATCAATTTGGTTTGGTTGTGATGTTGGAAAAATGTTTCATAGGCAGCTAGGTTTAATGGATACGGATTTATATGATTATGAGGCACTATTTGGCACACAATTCAATATGAATAAATCAACACGTTTAGAATATGGTGATAGTCAAATGACTCATGCTATGTTGTTTACTGGTGTAGATTTAATTGATGGTAAATCCAGAAGATGGCGTGTTGAAAATAGCTGGGGTGTCAAAGGTGGAGATAAAGGTTATTATTTAATGACTGATAAGTGGTTTGATGAATATAATTATGAAATCGTAGTAGATAAAAAATATTTACCAAAAAGAATTTTAGACATATTTAAGAGAAAACCTGTTGAGCTTGCTCCATGGGATCCTATGGGTGCCTTAGCGATTTAAAAGTGAAATAATTTCTTCTTCAGTTGGAAATTTATTTGTTTCAAATTTAGAATAAATTATTTTGCCATTATAGGTAATTTCAAAAGCACCGCTTCTAGGTGGTGTTTCATTGCCAATAACATTAATTGATGGAAAATTTTGATTAATTATCTTTGATACACGATCAAATTCAGGATCGTAATTTCACTTTTCACAAAATTCAATATGTAGTTTCATTAATAATTGCCTTATATTTATTATATTAATTTTATTTAAACAAAGCATATGAATCAAGAAATAGATAATAAACTTTTACTATTAGTTTTAAAAAAAGATACTAAATCAATAAAATTATTTATTGATGAATGTATGTCTATCATATGGGGTGCATTAAAAAAGTTTGATCAAATACCTTATGAAGATAAAGAAGATTTAGTTTCAGAAATTATTCAAAAAAAAATATTGGGTTTAGAAGGAAATTTTGAACCTATTAGAAAATTTAGAGGTGATAGTAAGTTTAGTTCATACCTTTATCAGATTGTGACTAATTCTACCCTTACTTTTTTAAAAAGTAAAGGTATGAAATATAGACCAAAAACTCGCTCAATTGAAGATGCTTACCAATTATTTACTAAATCTGAAAGTGTAGAAGATAATCTAAGTTTAAAATTTTGTCTTTCAAAATTAAAGGATAAGGAACAGTTAATTATTGATTTGGTTAGTCAAGGTTTTAAACAAAGAGAAATAGCAGATAAAATTAATGAAAAGCCAAATACAATAGCTGCTATAATTTCTAGAGCAAATAGAAAATTAAAAAAATGTATGCAAGATTTTTAAAAGTATGTTTGTCATATAAATACATTAAGGAAAAATTATGGATAATGATAAAATAGTTAAATACCTTGAAGGTCAGTTGTCAGGAAAAATTAAAGAAGAATTTGAAGCTCTAATTGAGTCAAATTCTGAACTAAGACAACAAGTAGATATTCTAGCTGATTTAATTGATAATCAACCAAATGAAAAACCATCATATAGACTTAGACAAGAAATATATCAATTAGCTGGCATTGAGGATAAATCATTTATGGATTTAGTAATTAAAAAAGTTGATTCAATGTTAGAAGTTATTATTGGTAATGAATATGAATTAGATATTGAACCTGCACTGATAACAAGAGGCAGTAATAATTCTAAGATTTTTTCTAAAGATATGAATGATTATGAAATAGTATTTGATATATCAAATGAAATGGAGGATAGATTTTTAATCAATCTGGCTATTTCAAAAAATCAAAAAGCGCAAGAGAATATTAAATTTAGCATATCTCAAAATCAAAAAACTCAGAATGAATTTTTTACAAAATCAAATGGAAATACAGGAAGTTTTAAATTAAATTCAGGTCAATACTTAATTAATATTTCCACATTAAAATATGAGCTTGGAAATATAAAAATAAATCTTTCATAAAATAAATTATGATTATTAGTTTATATTGTGGATACAATAAGATTAATAAAAATAAATGATACCCAACTTTATATAGAAATCAATTCTGATAAAAACAATTTTTCTAAAAAAATTGAAGTAAATTTCAAAGTTGAACAAATCAAAACATTATCACAAAAAATTTCTAATGATATATTTAAGGATTATATTAAAAATGGTATTTTAGATGACCAGTTTAATCAATTAAAAGAGTTATCATTTGAATTATTTAATATTTTAGATTTATATAGATTAGAAACTTATTTTAAAAATCTAAAGTCAAAAAAGGATATAGCTTATCTTCATATCATCATAGACCCCCAACTTAACTTTATACCTTTTGAGATTTTACATGATGGAAAAGACTTTTTATCTGATTACTTAATTTTATCAAGAGAATTTACCAATTCAGATTTTCAAAATTCAAATCACAATATAAGTTCAAAACAAAAGTTTTGTGTAATTGGGAATCCAAGTGAATCAAAAGATATTAATGATGATGTGCTAAAAGAGATTGAAGCTGTTTCATCAATGATAGATTTAGATTTTAATCTCAGGGGACCATATAAACATAGAAATGTGAATAAAATTGAATTAATTAGATTGCTTGGTGTTAATAATGGATTGCATTTTTCTGGTCATTATGGATTAAATGGTTGGAAACTTTTTGATGAAGAATTTTTAGCGGAAGATATACTAAAATGTTCAAGGGCTCCTGAATTTATTTTTTCAAACAGTTGTGGTAATTATAACGAAGGCTTTATAAATTTTTTAAATGCGTTTCTAAACAAGGGAACTAAATCAATAATTTGTAGTTTTGGTGATTTGCCTTCTGATAAAGCATCCGAGTTTAGTAAACAATTTTATAAGTTCTTTATTAAATATAACCATGATACGGGTAAAGCTATATTTCTATCAAGAAAAGAGATGATTAAAAAATATGGACATAAAGATTTATTTTGGGCATTTTATCAACTTTATGGATCAAGCTTGTTGAAGATAAAAAAAATAAATGTTTTAAATGCTATGAAAAATAATCAAAACAAATATATAATTAATTTTTTGATTTTAGCTTTTATTTCATTTGGTTTATATATAAATAAAGAAAAATTCATTAATGTGATAGATAAGATTTACAATCAAAATAAATTAAAAATCATTCTTAAGTCTAATATTTCTAATACAGAATTAGAGAAAGAAATTAAATCTGAAAGTATTTGGAAACATGGATCTAATGATTATTATTCCATTCATATAAGGTGTGATTCAATTAAATTTGACAAACCATATTTTTCAATAGTAGATTTAAATACATATAATTCTACTGGATACTTAGCACCTCAAATTATTATAGATGATCAAAATGGTGAGGTTTTTAATAGAAATTCATATGTTTTTAAAAACGATACTCTAAATTTGTTTTTACCTAATAAGAATGATTTTGATAGATATGAATTGATTTTTGATGATGGTATTGAATATATAGTTTTTTTACAACAAGTAAGAGATGATTTGACTTTACATATTATAAATGAGTCTTTAGATATTAGATATAGATTTAATATTGAAGAATTTAATAATATTAAAGAACCTTATCATAAAGACTATTTTAAACTTTTTTTAGATACAAAACCATTTAAATTTCCCAGAGATAGTTTCGAGCTGATAAAGGATGATTTTAAGTTTAAGAATAGATTAGTTATATACATAAAAAAAGCTCTAAATATTTAGAGCTTTTTTTATATTGCTTATTTTCAGTCAATGATTTCAGCAGTTTGTCTTAATTCATCTATTTCCCAAATTTTATCAAATGAAAAAGATCTATCTTCTAAAATATAGTTATTTTTATTATTGATAATTTTAATATTCCAGCTGCCAATAATAGATTCAGGTTCAAATTGTGTTAAATCAATTTCTATCCATTCTCTCCATCTAGGTGTTTTAGCATTTATATTAAAATTAAACTTACTTACTTCAGTTTCATTGCATGTGACTATCATAGATAGTTTAGTTGGATTTATATTAAGTAAAGCATCTTCAGAACTTTCATTAATTATATTTAATTGCATATTTTCAGTATTTATGCTTGTCCAAATACAAAATGAAGGATAATAATCGATATCTTTAATAATGTTCTGATCCAGTGTTGTTATTGTTTTGAATGCGTTAATCGGCTCTCTGTAAGTATTTGAATTTGGATCAGTATCAACTTGTTTAGCAATTTTAATGCTATTAACAATGATAGATTTATTTATATTGCTAAAATTATTATTAGTTTCTGTGCTTTCCTGACCAATCTCTTCTAATAATTCAGTATCATTTATTTCTAAATCGCTTTTAGTTTGATCGGTTAATTTATTTAATTCTTCTTTATCTATAGAAAAATCACTTTCTTTAATATGTTCTTTTTCTATTTTTAATTTATTTGTGTAAGATGAAAGAAAGAATACAATGATAAATGCACTGATTCCAAATAAGTATTTACTAAGATTATTTTTTTCCATTTTTTTCTCCTTTAAATTGTTAACTAAATATTTGACAAATAAAGAAATAGATTTCTTGCAAAATTTTTTTTAATTTATAGATATTCGAAAACTAACTAATTAACTGATTTAATTTTACTATGAATAAAAAATATCAATTTGGAGACGTTGAAGTTGAGGTGCCAGAGTTTGATTTTAAAAAAGTCTTACCTGCGTTTTTCTTTGCTATTATTATTTTTCTAGTCTACTTATCTGTTTATTCTGTTAAAGCTGATGAGCAGGGTGTTCTTTTAAGATTTGGAAAATTTAGTTCAATTTCACCTCCAGGTCTGCATTTCAAAATTCCAGTTGCAGATGAAGTATATAAAGTAAAAACATCTAAACAGTTTGTTGAAGAATTTGGTTTCAGAACTATTGAAGCAGGTAAAAAAACTCGTTTTTCTAATACCTATGAAGGTGAATCCTGGACGCTCACCAATGATTTAAGTGTAGCTGAAGTTAAATGGCAGGTTCAATATATAATATCAAATCCAAAAGATTATATGTTTAATGTTAAAAATGTTGAAAGCACTATAAGAGATATATCTGAATCTGTAATGAGAAAAATTATAGGGTCTTTAATGTTTGATAAGGTAATTAAAGAAGGTCGTCAAATGATTAGTCAAGACGCTAAGTATCTAATGCAGGAAAAATTAGATATATTAGAAACTGGTATTATGGTTAAGATGGTACAATTACAATCTGTTGTACCTCCATCTACAGTAATGGATGCTTATAATCAAGTTGCACGAGCTTTACAAAATATGGAAAAAATGATTAATCAAGCAGAGAGAGATAGTTCATTAAAATTAACAGAAGCTAGAGGCGAAGCTCTTAAAATTAGAAACCAAGCATTAGGTTATAAATATAGAACTATTCAAAAAGCTGAAGGTGAAACTAAAAAGTTTTTAAAAGTTTATGATTCTTATTTGTTAGATAAAAAAGTGTTTATTACTACAAAAATGATAGAAACAATGACAACAATTTATTCAAATGTTAATCAATTAAATTTTGTTGACCCTTCTATAGGAGCTGTTCCTTTATTAGGATTAAATCAATCTTTAGGTAATGGATTTGAAAATTTTATTAAAGAAAAAAATAAATCAAGGTAATAGAGCTTAAGATGTTTAGATATATTAAATTATTATTTTTACCAACAATCATATTGATTGGATTAAATTCGTTTTATATTGTCAATGAGTTTCAACAAGCAATAGTATTACAATTTGGTAAACCAATTAGTTCTAAAAGAGATGCCGGTTTAGCATTTAAGCTACCTTTTTTACAAAATGTTATTAAGTTTGATAAAAGAATACTTGAATGGGATGGAGATGCTACTGAAATACCAACAAAAGGTATGTTAGACAAGCGTGGTTCAGCTAGTGCTCTTCAGAAAGAAAAACAAGAAACAACTAATATTTTTATAGATACATTTGCTAGATGGAGAATATCTGATCCTCTAAAGTTTTATATTAGTGTTAATAACGAAAGACAAGCTCAATCAAGATTAGATGGTATACTTGATGGTAAAATAAGAGATAAAATTGCTCCTCAATATATTGATGATATTGTAGTTAATAGTGATCAAATAATGCAGGAAGCATTAGATGCTATTACCATTGAATTTGAATCATTAGATATTGGAATTGAAGTAATTGGAATTGAAATTAAAAGATTAACTTTTAATGATAAAATTATGCCTCAAGTTTTTGATCGTATGGCAAGTGAACAAGAAGCTGAAGCTGCAAAGTTTGAAGGTCAAGGAAAAGCCAAGCGTTCTGAAATATTAGGAATTATTGATAGAGAAGTTGATTTAATTATATCTACAGCAAATAAAGATGCTAAATTAATTGAGGGTGTTGCTGACTCTTCTGCTGCAGCAAGCTATGCTATTGCATATAAAAAAGACCCAGAATTTTATGAATTATGGAAGACTTTTGATGTTTTACCAGAGGCAATGGGCTCTAAGTCTGTTTTTTGGCTTTCAACACAAAATTATCCAAACAGCAACATTTTTGGTATAAGGCCTGATGCGCTAAAATAATTAGATTTTAAAGTGAAATATGCTATAAAATCATTAAAATTTATATATTCTCTAGCTAGATATAATCCAGATAATTATCCAAAAGTAAAGATAGAAGATCAAAAGTATAATGGTCTGGATGGTTCAAAAACCCAATTAAGAATCCTCTCACGTTTCAATAAAAATGATCAAAATATAATGATTATTTTTCCAGGAGCTTCTCCAGATGCTGAAAAACATACTGGTCTATTATTTTTAGCTTCAATTATATGTAAATTAGGTTTTAAAGTTTTAGTTCCAAGAATACCTCCTCTTAAAGAATTAAAGTTGGGTCATGAATGCTATGATTGGTTTGCTCATGCATATCAAGAAATCATTTCAAGACAAGATATAAATAAAGATAAGGTCTCTACGATGGCATTAAGTTTTGGAGGCGGCTTATTATTAAAAGCCTCTCTAGATGAAAGGATCACTAATTCACCGCCAAAATCAATTATGACTTTTGGCACTTACTGTGATATTCAAAGTACCTTAAAATTTTTATGTAATGGAAAAATTAATATCAATGGTGAATCTTTTAAAATTAATCCTCATAGTTGGGGTTTGACTGTTTTATTTCATAATTTTTTAGATAAATTATATTTTGAGGAAATTGTTGATTATCAATCTGAAATTAGAGAAGTTGTTGATTTAAGAATACAAGATAAATTAGAGGAAGTCGACTCTAAAATATCTGAATTACCCATTATTCCTGCAAATTTCATAAGAAATATTTTCGATTCCAAAATTGATTCTAAAATTGAGCAAGAAATCACTAATGCAATAAATAAAGAAAAAAAGTTTATACAAGATATGTCTCCAAAATACTGGGGTGATAAGATAAATGATAAAGTATTTATTATGCATGGCTCTAATGACTCAATGGTACCATATACAGAATCATTAGAATTAAATAAATGTATTGAAAATTCTAGTTTATTTATTTCATATATGTATGAACATAAAGAAATATCCACAGATAAAGGAATTGTTTTTAAAATTAAAGAGTTTTATAAGATGTTTAAATTTTTTAAAGGCTATTTTAAATATAATGAATGTTAAATATTTTATTGGTGGATATGATAAAAATATATGTTATTTAGTCTGGTGTAATGAATCTAAATATGCTGCTATAATAGATCCCAGTGTTGAAATAAATCCAATTTTAGAGTTTATTGAGTCTAAAAACTTAGTTTTAGATAAAATTTTAATCACACACTCTCATCACGATCATATAAAATTTCTTTCCGATATTTTAAGTCAATTTAGCTTAATAAAGGTTTATATTTCTCATTGTAGTTCAAAAAGATTTGGATATTTGCCGTTAAATGATAATCAAATAATTAATATAGGAACTGAAATTATAACAGTTCTAGAAACACCAGGACATTATTATGATAGTATTTGCTTTTGGAATTCAAAAGATAAATTTGTTTTTACAGGGGATACAATGTTTATTGGAAGAACTGGTAGAGTATTAAGTGAAAAAAGTTCAATAGAAAAACTTTATCACAGTATTTATAAGGTATTATTAAAACTTCCTCATGATACAATGATATATCCTGGTCATGACTATGGTTATAAAATTAATGATACTATAAAAAATAATATCCAATCTTCTAAATTTTTTACTTGCCAAAATTTATCAGATTTTAAGCTCGTCATGAAAAATTTTGAAAGAAATAGAAAAAAAAGCTAAAAAGTACTTGTTTTTTAGACGAGAAAATAGTAGAATTAGTAGTCAATTTACTTTAAACAATAATAATTTCACTTAAGGAGGCTATTAATATGGCAGAGAAAGTAAAAACAACAGGTGTTTCTAAAGAGTCTGGATACTTATATTATTTAGATAAAGGCGGAAATGTTGCAAGAACAAAAATGGCTAGAGGTGCTAACAAAGGTGGTGGCGCTGAAGTAGTTGCATCATGTGGTGTTGCTAGAGAATCTGGTTGGTTATACTTCATCGACAAAGATGGTGATGTATCTAGAGCTAAAATGGCTAGAGGTAGAAAATAAGTATAACTTAAGTTTTACACAAAAACTAAAAAAAGCCTTCACAACTTAGCTGAAGGCTTTTTTTTATATTTATGTTTAGAAAATTTATATCTACAATAATTTTTATTTCTTGTGTTTTGATGACCAATCAAAATCAGGTAGACACTTTAATATTAACTGGAAATAATAAGACAAAAGAACATGTGGTGTTGAGAGAAATTTTGCACCCAATAAATCATCCATTAGATTCTACAATTTTAGAACAAGACATAAATAGGTTATATAATTTAGGAATTTTTTCATCTGTAGATATTAATCTTGAAAATAATATTTATAAAGTTAATTTAGTTGAATCTTTTTCAATAATACCTGATTTAGTCATTGATTATAGTGAAATTGCTAAAAAATGGTCCTATGGATTAGGTTTGGTACATTTAAACTTTATGGGTTTAAATCAAGAATTATATTTAGGGGGCGCATTTATTGGGGAAAAATGGTTTGGAATTTCATTAAATAATCCATGGATATACGGTGATCACGTATCTTTTAGTTCTACATTATATAATAGATATACTGATGACCCCTTTTACGATTATAGATTCAATGAAACATATTTTTCTATTAAAAGTGGCTTTTATAATGGATTAAATAATAAGTTTGAGTTTGGTTTAAGTTATTACAGAAATAAAAAGCATACTCTTTCTGATGTAATTGATCTACCAATAAATGAAAAAAATATTTATAGATATGCAAGCTTAGAGTTTGATTACCAATATGATACGAGAAATGTTTACAGAGATCCAACAAAAGGTTCACTTATCGGAATCAATTTAAGATACTCTAATAGTTTAATAGAAAATAATCCTAACATAAGTAAAATGAGCATATCTTATGATAAATATATTCTTATGAATATAAAATATTTTCATCAACCTGTTATTTCATATGGTGTTTATACTACGTTTAAATTTCCAAAATTCATAGATTTACCCATACATGAATACATATATATAGGAGGTGAAGATTTCATCAGAGGGTATTCTTCAGATCCTTTTGAGCGTCCTGAAAATAAAAATATTGAAGTATCTAATGTAGTATATAGTTATATTGAATTACAAAGCACTATCTTGAAAAAGAAAGATTATGGTAAAATTGAATTTGGAATTGATGGATTAATGTTTATCAATTCAGGTATTGGTAGTAAATCTATTGAAAAATTAGCTCTTAATCAGATGCTTATTGGTTATGGGTTAGGATTAAAGTTTTTTGTTACTGGACCGCCCCCTATATCAATAATGATAGGATTTAATCCTTATGGACAAAATTTTATCCATTTAGAAGATTAATCTTCATATTTAATTAATTCTATAAAATTTCCATCTAAATCTGAAATATATTTTGATATTGAGTTATCACGATGCTTAACGACATTTTTTTGATTAGAATTAATTTTTTTATCAAGAATAGCAAAATGAGGTGGGTGTTGGATATTAGTAACTAATGCTAACTTAGTATTGTTAAATCTTAAAAAAGCCCAAGTATCGTCAGAATAAATTTCTTCACATTTAAAATTTTTTAAATACCAATTTAATGAATCTTTAACATTTTTGACCTGTATTGCTATGTGGTCAATTTTATCAAATTTTTTTTTCATCTTTTTTTAAAGAAATTAAATAACATGATTTTCTGAAATTGATTTTCATCTCCAGTTAATAATCTTTTTATATTTTCTTTATGAGTAATAATAAAAAATACAGCGATAAATAGAACATAAATTGTTAATTCATTAATTATGTAATTAGAACTAATAAAATAAAAAGATAGGACAGCAATTCCTGCGATAATGGAACCTAATCCCACATAGCCTGTAATTAAAAGTGTACATAACCATGACATAAAACCTACAAATGTTGATAAATATAATTGAGGAAATGCAAATAATGTTCCCAAAGCAGTTCCTACACCTTTTCCACCTTTAAATTTAAAAAAAATAGGGAAAACATGACCTAATATTGATGAGAAACCAGCTACAGTCTTTCCAATTATTGTGTCGTTACCAAAAATATATGGTATGTAAAAGGTTGAGAAGTAACCTTTATAAACATCAATTAAAAGAACTGATAAAGCAAATAATGCTCCCATTGTTCTATATGCATTTGTTGCTCCTGCAGCTTTACTACCCTTTGTTCTAATATCAACATTTTTAAATCTACCAACAATAACACCACCAGAAATTGAGCCTATTAGATATGACAAAATTGCAATAAATAAAATATTAAGATTCATTATATTGATAAATGTTCTTGGAGTCCAACTGCAAGTGTTCCTGGACCTGTATGGGATCCTAGAGCACAACCAAGTTCAAGAATGCTTATTGATTTAATATTAGAATATTTATCATATAGGATTTTTCTTAAATGTTCTGCACTCTCTTCACAAATACTATGAGCAATAGCAATATCATACGTTATGTTAGGATCAATTTTTTTATTCAAAAAATTAGCAATTTTGTTTGGAACATTTTTTTTGCCCCACATTGCTCCTATAGGACCTAAAGTTCCATCTTTTTTAATCGACATGATAGGCTTTAAGTTTAAAAAATCACTAATTAATTTTACTGTAGGATTTAATCTACCACCTTTAACTGCAGAATTAAGATTATCTAAAACTACATAAATTTTTGTTTTTTCAATAGCCAGATTAATACCAGACAATACTTGTTCATGTGATTTTCCGGCTTTAACTAGTTTAGCTGCATATTTAACAATTAATCCATTTGCAACTGATGCATTGTTTGTATCAATAACTGTTATTTTTGCATCAGGTGTTTGTTTTGATGCATTTTTAGCTGATTGGTAAGTTCCACTTAATTTTTTAGGTATATGTAAAGAAATAATTGTTTGATAATGAGATGATAAAAATTGATATTGCTTTTTAAAATCACCAGCAGAAGGTTGTGATGTTTGTGGATGATATTTTCCATCTCGAAGTTCTTTGTAAAATTCTGATGATGTTTGAGACACTTTATCAATATACCCTTTACTGCCGAAATTATACCTTAAGGGCACAACATATATATTTAAATTATCATCCATAAAATCAGATGCTGAATCAGTTACAATAGCTACTGATCTTTTTTCAATATTTTTTGTATTTAATAATTGTTGTTGATGAAACATATCATCAGCTTTTTGTTCATCAACATCACCAAATCTTTCACACATAGAAAATACTTGAGCAGGCTTATTTGAGTGGATGTGAACATGTATTCTATCCTTTGATCCTGCAACAATTAGACTATCACCAATCTTTTTTAATTTTTGCCTTAGTTCCTTTTTATCCATATTAGAACCTTTGACTCTGCATTCCGTGCAATATCTGTAATTAATATCAATTTCTTCATCCATATGATGACCATCATGATTGCTTTCAGTATTTTTTACTGCTATATTACTAATATCTACATCTTTTAATGAGCCATCTTCAATAAAATTTAAGACACCTGTTAAAAAGTCAACAAAACCTTGTGCACCAGCATCTACAACACCTGCCTTTTTTAATATTTTTAATTTTTGAGGTGTTTCCTCAAGTGATTTACATGCTGCTTTGTACCCTATTTTCATTATTTCATATAAATCTTGAGTACCATTTTCTACAGCATGATTTATTTCATCTGAAAAATCTTGAAAAATTGTTAGAATAGTTCCTTCTTTTGGATCTTCCATAGCTTCTCTAGCTGATATAGAGCCATTTTTGAATGCTTTGACAAGAGTATGGCAGTCAAGCTTTTCAATACCTTCACAGCCTTCTCCAAATCCAACTAAAAATTGGGCCATAAGTACACCTGAATTTCCTCTAGCTCCATCAATTGCAGCATCAGAAATTATTTTTGTATAAACATCAACCCTTGGTTCTATTTGACCAATTGAAGCTTCCATAACTGCTGATAAAGTAAAAGCCATGTTAGTACCAGTATCACCATCAGGTACAGGAAAAACATTAATTTTATTTAAATATTCTTGTCGAGAAATTAGAGATTTTACGCCAGATATTATAGCTCTGTTTAACCTAAGCCCATCCATATAATTAATTTTCTTACGGATTGGAATTTTTAATAATTTTTTATTTTCTTCTAAATTTTCCATAGCATAAAATAATTGTGTGATTACTGGTTATAATATAATACTTTTTTATAAGAAATCTTTTATTTCATTTAAATTATTATTTTCTATCCAATTTATTTTAATATTTCTTTTTTCCATCCTTCTAAAAAACGTCATTTGTTTTTTTGCAAATCTATGAATTGCAGTATTTAAATTTTGAACTAATTCTTCGTAATTAAAATTACCAATTAAATATTCACTAATATATCTATACTCCAAACCAAAATAATATAAGCGTTCTTGGGTTATTCCAGCTTTAAGTAAATTTTCAACTTCTAAAACCATTCCTTGCTCTAATCTTGAATGCAATCTTTCAGTAATATTTTTTCTAATTAATTCTCTTCCAGGGTTAATTCCAATTATCTTATAGTTATCTAATGGAATATCTTTTAAAGGCATTGAATCAGTCTTACCATACAAACATATTTCTATATTTCTTATAATTCTATTTTTAGTATCAGTTTTTGGATGTTTTATAATGTTGGTATTAACTTGACTTAGATAGGCTTTTAGTTCTGATAAATTTTGTTTTGATAATTTTAATCTAAGATTTGGATCTGGTGGAGGACTATTAGATAAATCATAATCTAGAAGTAATGATTCAATATAAAGTCCGGTACCTCCACATAAGATGGTTTTTTTATTTTTTTTAATTATTTCTTTATATGAATTAATAAAATCTCTTTGAAAAGAATAAACACTATAGTTTTCATTTGGATTTATAATATCAATGAGATGGTGATTAATTGATTTATCATCCAAAATATATTCTTCTAAATCTTTTCCAGTACCAATATCTAAACCCTTATAAACTTGCCTTGAATCTGCAGAAATGATTTCCCCATTAAGATTAGAGGCAATTTCGACTGCTAAATTAGTTTTTCCTGTAGCAGTAGGACCTAAAATTATAAGAACTCCATTATTTTTTTTCAAATTTATCTCTTTATGCATTTTTATATTAATTATCTATAATAAAAAATATATTTTTCATACTTAAATTCATAATATTCTTTTCGTTTGATTATATAATATTTAACTTTCGAATTAAAATTTAATTGCTAAGTAAAATAGAAATGCTATATGTTATACTTTAGATGGTTCATTTTTTTAGGATTAACAGTCCTTTCAATATTTGGTATAAATCCAACCATAGACTATTATTCAAATTATTTTGGTAAAGATAACTATTCTAATAATCCAGAAAAATCAAGTGAAATACAGAACTTAAAGGATAAAAGTTTAACTTTAGGTTTAGATTTGCAAGGTGGTATCCACATGGTGCTTGAACTTGACCTTGTGGATCTATTGATTAATTTAGTTAATGATGAATACAAAAATGATTTTAAACAATTAAAAGCATATGAATCAATTTTAAAAAAAATTAACTCTCAATCTACCAGTTTAACATTCATCGACAATGTATTTAATGGCTATGATATTCAAACCTTAATAAATCTTTATTCAGATTTTATACCTCAAAGTATAAATACTAATCAAGAGACTGAGTATTTAAAAAATACTTTAAAAGAAAAGCTATCAACAAAATTACTTTCATCTACTGAAATCATTCGAAATCGTATAGATGCAATGGGTGTTACTGAGCCTGTTATTCAAACAAAAGGTAATAATCAAATAGTAATTGAAATAGCTGGCATTCAAGATACCAGTAGGGCAGAGTCAATTATAAAAAATACTGGAAAATTGGAATTCAAACTAGTTAAAGACAATTATAAAGCTTGGAATAAAAAATTAAATCAGTTAAAAGGCTTTAAAGAAATCAGTGATAATATTTACGTATTTAATGGTAATACAATGATAGAACTAGGTAGTGCTTCATCAAGTGTTGTTATTCCATATACCTTTGTACAAAATCAGTTTGTAAATGATGTTAAAGAAATTTTCATTGACAATAAAAATTCTAATTATTTAATAGATTCTGAATTTTTGTGGGGTAAATCTAATCAAGAGTTTGATGGATTTACCCAATTATTTTATTTGAATAAATATGTTGAATTATCAGGTTCAGAAATAAAAAATCCTAGAGCTCTACAATTTCCTATTGAAGATATAAATAGTGGGCAATGGTATATTTCTTTAGAGTTCGAAAAACCTAAAGATTTTGAAGAAATAACTGATGACAACAGAGGAAAATTTTTAGCTATAGTTTTAGATGGTGAAGTTAAAATGGCTCCTAGAATAAATCAAAAAATTTCAGGTGGAAAAGCTCAGATTACAGGAAATTTTACTAAAAATGAAGCTAAAGATATAGAGGCAATTTTAATTGCTGGAGAACTGCCATCCAAAATAAGTGTTGCATCAAAATTACAAGTTGATGCATCTCTTGGAAGTGATTCTATTAATAATGGCTATAAATCAATAATCATTGCATTGATTTCAATTTTTATATTTATGGTTATGTATTATAAGGGTTTTGGTTTATTGGCGAATTTTGCAATGATTTTAAATTTACTTTTCATTATTGCTTTTTTATCAAATCCATGGATAAATGCAACATTATCTCTTCCTGGAATTGCAGGAATGATTTTAACTGTGGGTATGGCAATTGATGCTAATGTGATTATTTTTGAAAGAATTAGAGAGGAAATGTCAAAGCATAGAAATGTCATGGATATCATTGACAGTAGTTACAATAGAGCATTTAAAACAATTTTAGATTCTAATTTAACTACGTTAATTTCGGCTGGAAGCTTATACTTATTTGGATCAGGCCCAATCAAGGGTTTTGCTGTAACTTTATCAATGGGAATCATTTGCTCTATGTTTACGGCAATTTTTGTAACAAAAACTATAATCTTAACATATTTAAAATTTAAAAGAGTTCAAAAAATTACCATATGATTAGATTTTTAAAAGATAATAAAATAAATTTTATATCCCGCTTTAGATATGCTAAATATTTATCTTATAGTTTGATTATTTTAGGAGTAATTCTATACTTTTTTCAAGGCCCAACTTTGGGTATAGATTTTAAAGGAGGAACCGAAGTAATTGTTAAATTAGATGGCAATTTATCAAGTAAGCAACAAATAATAGCCTTTTTAGATGAAAAGACTATTAAATACTCTAATATTAAAACTTATGGAAACGATAAAATTCGTATCCTATTTGAAAATGATGTCGATCAAAATTTGATTAATAATAACATTAATGTAGTGAGTTATAATAAAATAGGTTCAACTATCTCATCAGATTTAAAGTACGATGCAGTTAAAGCTCTCTTGATAGCATTATTGCTTATTGGCTTATATATTATTATTAGATTTGATTGGTACTCTGCTATAGGTTCTATATTTGCTCTTTTTCATGACATTTTAATTGTAATGACTTTATTGATTTTATTTTCATATGAATTTAATGTTAATATTATTGCTGCTTTTCTTATTATAATTGGATATTCACTTAATGATACAATTGTAATATTTGATAGAATGCGCGAAAATATATATGAATATTCAAACATGGAATTATCTGAAATAATCAATTTATCATTAAATGAAACTTTCAATAGAACAATAATTACTTCTGTGACAACATTATTTGTTGTAAGCTCTTTATTTATTTTTGGAGGAGGCAGTTTAAGGGGTTTATCTTTTGCTCTAATTGTAGGTGTTTTATCAGGAACTTATTCTTCAATATTTGTTTCTACACCAATTATGATGTTTTTAAGAGATAAATATTATGTTGAAGAAAATGAAAGGGAAATATAATGGCAATTAAAGCTGTAGTTGGCGGCCAATGGGGTGACGAAGGTAAAGGTAAAATTGTTGATTTACTTAGTAAAGATTCTGAAATTGTTGCTAGATATCAAGGTGGAGCTAATGCTGGTCATACTGTTTATAAAAATGATGAAAAAATAGTTTTACATCAAATACCTTCTGGAATTTTAAGAAAAGATTGTTATTGTATAATGGGAAATGGAATGGTAATAGATCCTCTTGAATTAGTTGATGAAATAAGTATGTTGAGACAAAAGAATATTTCTACAGATAATATATTAATTTCACCAAATGCTCATATTGTGACTCCTCTACATAAATATTTAGACAGAAAGAATGAAGAAAAAACAAATAATTTCATTGGAACAACATGTAAAGGTATTGGCCCATGCTATGTTGATAAGTATAATAGGGTTGGTATAAGAGCATTAGATTTAAATGATAAAGATAAATTAAGAACTGCATTTATTAGTAGAATGAACCAATGTATTGCAAATCATCAAATTACAGATACAGACTATAAAACTATGGAATCTGAAATAAATTCATTTTTTAATGCTTGTGATAAAATTAAAATTTATGTTAAGGATACTTTAGGTTTACTTTTTTCAAAAAAAAATATACTTATTGAAGGTGCACAAGGAACTTTGCTTGATATTGACCATGGCACATATCCATTTGTTACCTCATCTAGTCCTTTTTCAGGTGGAATAACTACGGGCTTAGGTTTGCCTTTAACAAAGTTTGAAAATATTATTGGTATTTTTAAGGCATATGCAACAAGGGTAGGTAGCGGCCCATTTCCAACAGAATTATTTGATAAGGATGGAAAAAAATTACAAGACATTGGTATGGAATTTGGAGCAACTACAGGAAGGCCAAGAAGGTGTGGATGGTTTGATGGATTAGCAGCAAAATATAGCTGTATGATTAATGGTTTGACCGATATAGCTTTAACAAAACTAGATATATTAGATAGCTTTGAGAATATTAAAGTATGTGTTGGATACAAATATAATAAAAGTGAAATTCATAATTACTCTGAAGCAGTAAACTTAGAAAAAGTTATTCCTATCTATAAAGATTTTAAAGGATGGAACTGTGATTTAAATGGTATTAGTGATTATAATATGTTACCTTTAGAATGTAAAGAATACATTAAATTTTTAGAAGATTTTCTTGAAACAAAAATTTCAATCATATCTATAGGGCCTGGAAGAAATGAAATTATACAAAAATAAAATATTATACTTTGTTTTTATGACTAGCTTCATGCTTTGTCAGTATGATGGATTTAACTATGACTTTCTAAAAGAAAAGAAAGAAAAAGTAGCCACTAAAAATAATTCAAAACAAAAATCAAAAAATTCTTATCAAAGTTTAATTAAAGGTTATTCGAATAAAGAGGGTTTATTTGATTTTTACTGGAATGAAGATCAAAGTAAATGTTTTATCGCTTTAAATGAAAAACATTTAAATAAAACATTTATTTTAAACATTACACGAAATACTGGTGATGCTTATAGATATCATGGTAGTGCAATGTTGGGTGAATTTCCATTTTCTTTTAGAAAGGTAGGAAAAAATATTCACATGATTGCTGAAAATATTAAGTTTAGAGCTGATAAAGATTCCGCAATATTTAAAGCGATTAAAAATAATATTACTGAATCAATTTTTTCTACTGCTAAAATTCAAGCAATTTCTGAAATTGATAGCTTAATTTTAATTGATGCATCAGAATTATTTATATTTGACTTTCCAGGAATATCTAATAGAGGTAAATATATTATTGATAAAAAAAATAGTTATTTTGAAAAGATAAATTCTTTTGAATTTAATTCAGAATTAGATATGGTTTTTCACTACAAAGGTAAAAAATCTGATTATGTTTTTACTTTACCTAATTCCAAGAGCATGCTCCATAGATATCATCTCAGTATAAGTGAGCTGCCGAATAATAACTACAAACCCAGAGTCTTGGATGATAGGGTTGGACATTTTGATATAGTTTTTCAGGATTACAATGAAATGTTGTCAAAGTCACCTTACAAAAGATATATAACTAGATGGAATTTAGAGAAAAAAAATCCTAGAGCTAAACTTTCTAAGCCCAAAGAACCTATTGTCTTTTGGATTGAAAATACTGTTCCACATAAATTTAGGAAGGCATTTAGAGATGGAGTTCTTGCATGGAATAGCTCATTTGAAAAAATTGGTTTTAAAGATGCAATTGTTGTTAAGCAAATGCCTGATGATGCAAATTGGGACCCTGCAGATGTCAGGTACAATACGATAAGATGGATGATTCAACCTGGTAGTGGTATAGCCGTAGGTCCAAGTAGAGCAAATCCAATCACTGGTGAAATTTATGATGCTGATGTGAGGGTTAGTTCAGATTGGATAAGGCATTATTATAATGAATATACCAGCCAAGTAAATCCATTATTGAATCCAAATATTAATCCTGAAATTGATTCTTTACATTCACATCAGTGTAGTTATTCTAATGAAAAACAAAATCAAATGTCATTTTTATGGAATTATATGGTTGCTAATGAGTTAATTGAAGGTAATGATGAAGAACTTGATCAGTTTGTTTATGAAGGAATTGTAGATTTAATACTTCATGAAGTAGGACATACACTAGGGCTTAGACATAATTTCAAGGCTAGTTCAATGTTATCATCTGAACAATTAGCAGATTCTAAAACTGTTTCTAAATATAATATCACTGCGTCAGTTATGGACTATACACCTGCAAATATTTTTGACAAGGGAAATCATTATTTTTTAACTGAACCTGGACCATATGATGATTGGGCTATTGAATATGCATATTCAACTTGTGACAATTATAAATCTGAAGAAGAGTGTTTAAATGACATTATATCAAAATCAATTAATAACCCTTTTTTAGCATATGGTACAGATGAGGATGCAGATGAATGTGATCCATTAATTTCAAGATATGATATGAGTTCAGATCCAATTGAATATTATGATATTTATCTTGATATGATTAATGATTACTGGAAAATCATATTAGATGATTCAATGATTGATGGGAAAAGTTTTAATATTGTAAAGAATAAATTTCAGCAAGGTCTTTATGAATATTTTAGAGCTTCAAGACATATATATAAATTTGTTGGAGGTGTATATTTCAGTAGACATCATATTGGTGATTCGGATAAAGATCCTTTTATTGTTGTTGATGCTGAAGATCAAAGAAGAGCAATTGATTTGTTAGATAAGTATATTTTTTCATCTGATTTTTTTGATTTTCCCCCTGAATTATTAAATAAATTAGCGCCAACTCGTCTTGATGATTTAGAGGGTACATTATGGTATATGGAACAATTAGATTATCCAATACATAAAATGGTAAAAAATTTGCAAACTAGAACTCTTAATAACTTGTATAGCTTAGATGTTGTAAGTAGAGTCCATGACAATGAATTAAGATTCAATAATGCTCAAGAAGTTTTTACATTATTTGAAATGTTTGATAGCTTAAATAATATTATTTGGATAGAGATATATAATAGAAATTCTATTAATAGTTTTAGAAGAGAGCTCCAAAGCCATCATATTAGTTTAATGATTAATATTTTCAAAGATAAAAAATATCCTGTAGATGCACAAAATTTAGCTTTAGAGTCAATACAGTCGATTTATAAAAAAATAAATGAACAAGATTTAAAAAATATTTATGATAATTATTCTAAGCTACATCTGCTAAATATGAAATCTAAAATTGAAATGGCACTAGATGATTAAGGGTAAAAACAAATAATGGTTAATTTTTATGATACTAAGATTATTGCAATTTCAAATCAGAAAGGTGGTGTTGGAAAAACAACTAGTTCTGTTAATATTGCCTCATATTTAGCTATTTCAGAAGCACCAACTTTATTAATTGATATGGATCCTCAAGGCAATGCTACAACAGGTATAGGTATACGACCTGGAACTTATAAAAATTCTATATATGATTTAATTATTAAGAAAAAAGATATTAGTAAAACAATTTTGAAAACGGAATTAAATTATTTAGATGTAATTCCTGCATCTGGTAAATTAGTTGGTGCAGAAGTTGAGCTAGTTAATCAATATGCAAGAGAAAAATTCCTCAAGGAGGGAATTGAGAATGTATTAGGTAAGTACAAGTATATCATTATAGATAGCCCACCATCTTTAGGGCTATTAACTTTGAATGTGCTTACTGCTTGTGATTCAATTATTATTCCAATTCAATGTGAATATTATGCATTAGAAGGTCTTTCACAATTGCTCAACACCATAAGGTTAGTTCAAAAGCATTTAAATCCTAATCTTGAGATTGAAGGAATTTTAATAACTATGTATGATAATAGGTTAAAGTTATCAAGACAAGTAGTAGAAGAAGTAAAAAATTATTTTGATGATAAAGTATATAGTACATTCATAAAAAGAAATGTAAGATTAGGAGAGGCTCCTAGTCATGGAAAACCAATTGTATTATATGATGCAGCATCAACTGGAGCGCAAAATTATATGAATTTAGTATCAGAAATATTGTCTAAAAATAAATAAGAAAATGAGTAAGAATAAAAAAAATAAACCTTTAGGAATCGGGCTTGAAGCTCTTATTCCAAATTATCAGACTGATTATTCATCTACAAATTCTATTGATCATATTGATGTTAGTTTAATAATACCAAATTCAAAACAACCTAGACAAATTTTTTCAGATCAGCAAATGTCTGACTTAATTGATTCAATTAGAGAAAATGGTATTTTACAGCCACTTCTTGTTAGACCAATAAATGATGGTAAATATGAATTAATTGCTGGTGAAAGACGTTTAAGGTCTGCAAAAACATTAAAAATTGATAAGGTTCCTGTATACATTTTAGATGTTAAAAGTGATGAAGAGATGTTAAAGTTAGCCTTAATTGAGAATATTCAAAGAGATAATTTAAGTTCTATTGAAGAAGCTGAAGGGTATGCTCTCCTTAAAGGTAAATACTCTTTTTCAGAATCTGATTTAGCTAAAAAAATTGGAAAAAACCGTTCAACAATAGCTAATAAATTACGTTTAATTAAACTACCACCTGATATTAAAGATGTTTTAAGATCAAAAGATTCTGATTTTACGGAAGGGCACGCAAGGGCCGTTCTCTCACTAAGAGAATCACAAAAAATAAAAAATGTATTTAGAAGGATTAAAAGAGATAAGTTAAGTGTTAGAGATACTGAAAAATTAGTTAAAAAATTAAAAAGTAATAAGCAGCCAAAGAAAAATTTAAAGAGAGAAATAATAAATAATTATACTAATAAAGAAAATTCTCTTGTAGAGCATTTAGGTACAAAAGTAAATATAAAAAAAACAAAATCTAATAAAGTAATAAATATTCATTTTACAGATGATGATGATTTAGATAGAATATTAGATATAATTACTAATGGAAAATAAAAAGTATAAATTATTCCTTACGACTCATGATGTCAATAACTTTGGTAAAAGCTATACTATAAGTAAATTTTTTATTTATTGCATTATTTCTTTTTTTAGTTTTCTATTTATTTTTTCATTTTTTAGTTTTTATTTCCTCTTTTTAAGTAACCCCAAAAATGATGCAGTTAATAATATAATGCAAGATGATAATGTAATAGAATTTTTTAAAGACCCTGTTAATCCACGTAATGGCTCTGATTTTGAAACATCATTTATAACAAGTAATTTTGGAAAAAATCATAATGGTATTGATATAAATGGTAGTGTAGGAACAAAAATTTATTCACCTATGGAAGGAATAGTAGTTTATTCTGGATTTGATAAGAAATTTGGAAATTCAATAATCATTTCTCATAATAATGGTTGTATTACAAAGTATATGCATAATAAAACTAACTTAGTAAAAACTGGAAATAAAGTTAGCACTGACAAACCTATAGCTGAGATGGGAAATTCAGGTTCATCTGTAAAAAATGAAGGCATACATCTTCATTTTGAATTATGGAAAGATGGTAAAGTGATAAACCCTTCAGATTATATTAAAAATTTAAAGATAGTTGATACAGATACTTATGTATCAAATTAAAATTAGGAGTAAAATATGAAAATGGATAAAGATATGGGGTCGATTCTAGGACCTGAACTTAAAATTGATGGAAATGTAATTGTAGATGGAAGCTTACTTATTTATGGAACAGTAAATGGTAATATTGAATCTCAAGGGTCTGTTAGAACTGCAAAAGGTTCTAAGGTTAAGGGTGATATTGTTGGTAAAGAAGCTCATATTTGCGGATTAGTTGAAGGTAATTTAGCTATTGATGGAAAAATTATTCTCGGTAGCGAATCACAATTATCTGGAAATCTTAAATCTGGAACATTAGTTATTGAAGAAGGTGCTAAATTTGCAGGAACATGTGATATGGCACAATATCAATCAACAAGTAATGAATAAAAATTCTTCTCATTGGATGAAATACACAGGATTAGGCATTCAAATGGTAGTATCCATGCTTATATGCCTTTATATTGGAAAATGGATTGGTGGAAAATATGGTTTTGAGATTATAGGTACATTAATAGGTATATTTTTTGGTTTGTTTACATCCATTTATGGGTTAATAAAAGAAATTAACAATTAGTTGTTTTTTTTATGAGATTCTTAATTTTTTTATTTGTAATTTTAGTGATGGTTATTAGTTCAGCTATGAGTTTTTGGCCAGAATATCAAAAAGATTTTTTGATTTCATTTTTAATTAATTTTATAAATGCAATAGTAGGATATACAGTTTCAAAAAAATATTTTTATGCGGGTAACTCAATTTTTTATACGATGATTTATGGTACTATGTTTTTAAGATTTATATTAATGCTAATATCTATGTTGTTTCTGATTTTAAATGGATTTGTTAATATGATTCCTTTCTTTTTGTCATTTATGATTTTTTATATAGTATTTCAAATTTTTGAAATAAACACACTTTTAGTTCTTAACAAGGCATCCAATGAATAGATTAGTATTATTCTTCTTCATTTTAAATCTTTCATTTTCTGCTACAGAATCTAGTAGTTCTCAAAAAACTAAATCTGTTGATGGAAAATATATTATGGATCACATTCAAGATCAAAAAACATTCGAGATTATTAATCCACTTGATTACAATGATTCAAATTATGGTGTTATAACAGAAGATGAATGTAAAGAAGTGTATAACAACTATAAGAAAAAATACCCTAATAAAAATATTAAGTGGAAAAGTGGGAAACAATATGAGTATTCAAAAGATTCACAATACCCAATATATAAAAAAGTAGTTTGGCATAGTTCAGATAAAACAATTGATGGTTTAGCATCATGTGGCGATGGATATTTTTTTACAGCAAAAATAAAATTAGATAAAGAGTGGAATAATATTAGTAATGTACCATTTTTAAACAATTATTTAAATTGGACATGGAACCCTAGTGAATCGCTAGTACCTAAAGAAAATAACAATCAACTTATAATTAGTAAGCAGCTGATAATGATGTTCATAGCGTCAATGATAATAATTTCAATGTTTTTATTTGGTTATAAGAAAAATAAAAAGGTTCAATCAGGTTTAGGTAATTTATTAGAAGTTTTTGTTGTATTCATGAGAGATGAAGTAGTTTATCCAAATATGGGTGAAAAGCAAGGAAGAAAATTTTTACCATTAATACTAACCTTCTTCTTTTTTATAGTAACTTTGAATTTATTAGGATTGATACCTGGCAGTGCAACTTCCACTGCATTTTTTAGTACGACTGTCGCATTGGCTTTAATTACATTTTTCACATACATTATTTTTGGTAACAAAGATTTTTGGAAACATATATTTGCTACACCAGGTGTTCCATTTTGGTTATTGCCGATTATGATTCCTGTTGAATTGATTGGATTATTAACAAAGCCATTTGCATTATCAGTAAGGTTGCTAGCTAATATGAACGCAGGACATATAATTATTTTTGCGTTTATAGGTATTATTATTAATATGGGAACACCATGGGTAGCGCTTGGGTCTGTACCAATGGCGTTAGCTATAAATATGCTTGAAATATTTGTAGCGTTTTTACAAGGGTATATTTTTTCACTGTTATCATCAATATTTATTGGTATGGCAGTTGTTGAACACGATCATCATTAAAATAAACAAAGGAGAAAAAAATGGAATACGGTTTAATTGGATTAGCAGCAGGGTT
>CAZYFB010000010.1:3272-26947 GCA_964646655.1 uncultured bacterium | reverse complement strand
TTTAGATAATCAAGCCACAACACCAATTGATCCTGAAGTTATAAAATCCATGAAGCCATACATGAATGAATTTTATGGGAATCCAGCTAGTTCAAATCATATCCTTGGTTGGCAAGCCGATGAATCTATTGAAATTGCTAGAGAACAAATTTCAGATTGTATTAATGCTCAATCAAATGAAATTATATTTACCAGTGGAGCAACTGAATCAATAAATTTAGCATTGAAGGGTTTGATGGGAAGCCATCTTAAAAGTGGTGACCATATCATTACATCAAATATTGAACATAAAGCAGTAGTGGATGTTTTAAATTATATCAAAAAATACAATATAAATGTTTCATTTGTTCCTGTTGATAAAAATGGAATAATTGACCCAAATAAAATACAAAAATCAATTACACGCAAAACAAAATTATGCACCATTATTCATGGAAATAATGAAATTGGAACTATTCAGCCAATCGAAAAAATTGGGTCATTGTGCAAGAAAAATGATATTTTATTTCATGTAGATGCTGCGCAAACATTAGGCAAAAGAAAAATTGATGTTAATAAATTCAATATAGATTTATTGTCAGTATCTGGGCACAAAATTTATGCACCCAAAGGTGTAGGTGTTCTATTTATTAAAAGAAAAAAACCTAGAATTCATATAAACCCAATTTTACATGGCGGAGGGCATGAGTATGGTTATCGTTCAGGAACATTGTCTGTTCACAATATTGTAGGGTTTGGTAAGGCTTGTGAAATTGCAAATGTAAATTACAAGTCAGATAATAAGCATCTGAAAAAATTAAGCACGATGTTACTTGAAGGTTTAAAAAAAAAATTTCCAACTTTAATTCTTAATGGAGATCAAGAAAATCGTTTGGAAGGAAATTTGAATATTACTTTCCCTAAATTTAGTGCAGAGAAAATAATGTTAGAATTAACTAGAATAGCATGCTCTACAGGCTCCGCATGTACATCATCAAATCCTGAGCCATCACACGTTTTGAAAGCGTTAAGTCTAAAAAATGATCAAATTAATAATACAATTAGATTTGGAATTGGAAAATTCAATACAGAAAAAGAAATAAATGAAGTTATTAAAATGTTTGAAAAAAAATTAAAGGACAATTAAATGAATCAAATTAGTAAAGAAGAAATCATTTCTATTTTAAAAGAATGTTATGACCCTGAAATACCGATAGACTTATGGAATTTAGGTCTAATTTATGATATTAAATTATCTAAAAATGAAGTTAACATCATTATGTCACTAACTACACCAGGCTGTACAATGGGTCAATTTATGGCTGATGATATTAAATCTAAAATCATTCAAAAAACATCAATTCAAACTGTAAATGTAGATGTTGTTTTTGATCCTCCATGGCAACCAGAGATGATGACTGATGAAGGACGAGAAAAACTTGGCTTCTCACCTTCAAAAAATGAAAATGATAATCAATCAAAAGATAAAAGTTGGGAATAAAATGAAAATTATAGTTTTAGATGATTTTTTAAGTGATGGTATTTTGAAAGAAAAAGTTTTTAGAAATAAAATTGATGAAATTGATTGGAATGACTATTCTAAATGTAATGTGCTGATTAAAGGTTGTAGTCAGGCTACTATCCCAACTTGGGCTTATTTAATAATCACCTCAAGGCTTACAAAGTACGCTAAAAATATTTATTTTGGCGATGTAAGAAGTGCAATCAAAGTATCATAATTAGACTGGTCAGTCGGTTTTTTCTTGCATCTAGAAATAAATTGTAATTAAATTAGACTGGTTAGTCGGTTTTTAAATTTAAGGTAAATAACTTATGAAAATATGCGTTTTAGTTAAGCAGGTTCCTGATAAAAATGATCAAATAAAGCTTGATCAAAATCATCAGTCTGTAGATAAAAATAATTTTAATTACGTAACAAATGAAAGTGATAACTACGCTGTAGAAGAAGCTCTTTTGATCAAAGAAAAACTTGGTGGTGAGGTTGTGGTTTGTACTTATGGTTCAGAATCATCTATTCAAGTGGTTAAAGATGCTCTATCTAAAGGTGCTGATAAGGGGATATTCATTGAAAATGATAAAAATGACGAATATGATATTCTAAATTTATCTAAAGTTTTTAAATCGGTATTTAAAGATGAAAACTTTGATTTAGTGCTTTCAGGGCTTCAATCAGATGATATTGGTAATGGTCAATTGGGTGTACTTCTTGCAGAACATTTAGGAATGAGTCATGGATCATTGGTTATGGAAACAGAAACTACAGATAATTCAAAAATTAGAATAAAACGAGAATTAGAAAATGGGTGGTTTCAATGGTCTGAACTTGATCTACCAGCATCTCTTACAATACAGTCTGGTATCAACAAACCAAGATATGCATCACTAAGAGGTATAATGATGATGAAGAAAAAACCAATTGAAACAATAAAATTATCTGAATTAGAGTCCAGTGCTCAAACCATAGATAATTTAAAGGCAATGTATATACCACAAAAAACTAAAGAAACTGTAAGGGTTGATGGTACACCTGATGAAATTGCTGAAAAATTACATAACATATTAAAAAATGATTTAGGATTATTATGAAAATATTAGTTTTTATACAAGTTGATGATAACAAAATTAATAAAATGTCACTTGAGACACTTAGGTGTGCTCAAATAATTTCAAGTGAGGTTACAGCTGTTACATTCAATGAATCAGCTGCAAATGATTTATCATCCTATAATTTAAATGAAATAATTTTTGCAAACAGTAGTCATTTAGAAAACTATAATCCCCTTTATTTTGCAAGTGCTTTTGAAAAAATAATTGATCCTAGTTTTAATGCCATCTTATTTGCGCACACATATGAAGCTAGAGACTGGGTTCCTAGGTTGAGCGCTAGATTAGATTCTCCATTTATTTCTGATTGTATTGATTTAAAAAATGATAATGGTACTTTAATTGTTACTAGACAGACTTATCAAGGGAAATTAAATAATGATTTTGAATTAAAGTCTAATGTTTTTTGTTCTATTCAATCTGGATCATTTAAGTCTGATGATTTAGAGCCAGGTGAAGCTTCAATAAATAAAATCGACATGACCTTTGATGATATTAAAAATACAATCCGATCTGAAGAAAAATTTAAAGAACAAAAAGGTGGCGTTGATTTAACTGCTGCGGATTTAATTGTTTCTGTTGGACGTGGTATCGCAAAGGAAGAAAATATTCCTTTAGCTGAAGAATTAACAACATTATTAAATGCTGAAATGGGATCATCAAGACCAATTGTAGACTATGGGTGGTTACCTCATGATAGACAAATTGGATCATCTGGTCAAGTTGTAAGTCCAAAACTTTATTTTTCACTCGGTGTCTCTGGAGCTATACAGCATCAAGTTGGTATGAAAGGTTCAGATAAAATTATGGCTATTAATAAAGATGAAAATGCCCCTATTTTTGAGATATCTGATTACTCAGTAGTGGGTGATTTACTTGAGATAGTACCAAAACTTATCGATAGGATTAAGGAAAATTAATAACCCTCTTTTATTGTTACAATTTTATTGTTAACTTTCTTACGTGTTATAGTAAAATGAAATTTAGAGAGAATATATAATGATTGAAGGTCATCAATACGAATATACACCCCCACATAGTGTCCCTATTACGTTTTATTTAGTGGCTCTACTTGCTTTAGTTTATTTAATATATAATCTAAGACGTTTATTTGCCGTTCAAATAGGTAAAGATGAGATTCATAAAACAAATTTTATTTCTCAAATGTATACTGGACTAACCTTTGGTATAGGTCAAAAAAAAGTTTATTCTAAAAGATTTACATATGCTTCAATTATGCATTTTTTAATTGGTTGGGGTTTTATGGAGCTAGTATTTGCAACTACAGTTGATTTTTTTGCTTCTCAAGGTTGGTTTATAGAATATTTACCAGAATTTGATACACCGTGGTTTGCCTTTTTAAATGATACGGGAGGATTAATGTTAACCGTAGGTTTAATCATGGCAATAATGAGAAGAAAATTTATAAAACCTGAAGCTCTACCAAACTCTTCATCAACAAGTAGAGGCAATCTTTTTGGTGATACTGGAATTCTTTGGTTTTTACTTTTATTATGTTTGGGTGGATTTTTATCTGAAGCAGCTAGACTAGCAGTTGATAAACCAATCACAGCTCATTTTTCGTATATAGGATATACTATTTCGCATATGTTGTCGGATTCAATTTGGGCTTCAGTTGAAGGTAAAATATGGTGGTTTCATGCGATAACCTCTTTATTATTTTTAGCTCTATTACCTGCTACAAAGATGTTTCATGTAATTGCTTCTGTAACTAATATATATTATACAAATCTATCAAAACGAGGTCAGATTAGACCTATGCATGTATCTGAAATACTTGAAGATCCTGATGCTGATATTGAAAATGTATCACTGGGAGCAAATAATTTAAGTGATTTTTCTTGGAAACAACTTCTTGATTCTGTGTCTTGTACTGAATGTGCAAGATGTACTACTGTTTGCCCAGCTTCGAGAACTGGAAAACCTCTATCTCCAATGAAGATTATTACAGATATTAGGCATAAGTTATATGCAGATACTCTTGATTTAAATAATTATGATGGTGAATTAGTAGGTGGTCTTATTTCTGAAACTGAACTTTGGTCCTGCACAACATGTGGTGCATGTATGGAAGAATGTCCTGTTTTAATTGAGCATGTACCAACAATTACAGATATGAGAAGACATTTGGTGCTATCAGAAGGAAAGCCTCCTGAGCAATCTAATGAAAGTTTAGAAAAAACATTGCAAAATGGAAATCCTTGGGGAATGCCTCAACATGAAAGAGCTAAATGGGCTGATGATTACAATCTAGACCTGCCAACTTTAGCTGATAAAAAAGAGGTTGATGTTTTATACTGGGTTGGATGTGCAGGTTCGTATGACCCAAGAAATCAGGGTATTGCAAAGGATTTAGTCACTATTCTTAAAAATGCTAATATTGATTTTGCTATTTTAGGAAAAGAAGAAACATGCACTGGAGACTCAGCAAGACGATTAGGTGAAGAATATTTATTTGAAACTTTAGCTAAACAAAACATTGAAACGCTCAATAAATACAAATTTAATACTGTAATTACTGCATGCCCTCATTGTTTTCAAGTAATTTCAAAAGAATATAAAGATTTTGGTGGTGATTACAATGTTGTACATCATTCCCAGTACATACAAGAACTAATTGATAGTGAAAAAATTAAAGTTAGTGAAACTTTAGATGGAACTGTTACCTATCATGATGCATGTTATTTAGGTAGATATAATGATATATATGAAGCGCCAAGATCAATTATAGAGTCACTTTTAAGTGAAAGTGGTGAAATTGTTGAAATGAAAGACAATAAATCTGGCAGTCTATGTTGTGGTGCAGGTGGAGGTAATATGTGGCATGAAATATCAGAAGGTGATAGAATAAATATTAAAAGATTTGAACAAGCTATAGATACTGAGGCTGATACCGTTGCAACTGCCTGCTCTTTTTGCGCAATAATGATGGAAGATGCAAAAAATGTAACAGGTAATGAAAATACAATGCAAACCTTAGATGTTGCAGAATTGGTTGCTAAATCATTAGATAAATGATAGACTTTTTTCTCTCTTATTTCCTTCAATTATCTACTAGTAGGCAAACTTTCCTAATTATTATGATGGGCTGCTTGGGCTTTGTCATTCTAGTTTTATCAGTAAAAAGATGGCTTATAAATAGGTGATATATATCACACCCTCCAAAATAAATCATTATTATTTTTTTATTGATAAAAAACAAAATAATTTTTAACTTGTAACATAATTTAACATAAGTATAAAAAATTCGTGTTTTTTACGTATTTTTCGTACTTTATGTCGGAAAATTTTTGATATTGTTTTGATTTATTTAGTAATGGTTTTAAATTTCGACTGATAATTCGAAACAATATTTAATTGATTTAAATAGTAAACAAAACACATAAAACAATAATCTCTAAGGAGGAAAAAAAATGAAACGTTTCATGTTTATTACGTTGCTTGCTTCTTTTGGTTTGTTACTTGCACAAGATGCAGCTGGTACTTATAAATTAACAGGTACCAATGTTAGATATACAAGTCTTGCAAGACAAACTACAGTAGCAACCATTTCGGATGTTTATGGATTTGGTGTTAATACGCCTGTTCAAATTATACCGATAAACTCTGGATTCTTTCAACTTCTTAATGGTCCATTTAATGAAGACAACCTTGAATTAGGTGGTGCTTTCTTAAATGTAACATTTAATGAAGATGGTACAGGATCTGTTAATGAAGGTAGTTACTATCCAACTACTGAATTAGATGAAGAAACATGCCAAACAGCTGGTGCGGTTTTACCAATCACTGATGAGCTAGTTTATACATCTAATTTAGCAAATACTCAATATGTTCAAACTGTGAATGCTGTTGGTAGTTCATCTCTAAGTGCTTTCCAAGGGCAGTTATTAGGTGGTATATCACTATCACAAAGTGAAGAATTAGACTTCTTTACGTTTGGGCAAAGTGCTGGTGCGCTTGGTGCATGTGCTGCAGGTTTTTATGCAGATGGTACAGATTGTGATGCTAGCTTTGCTGGTAATGATTGCGCAATCTATGAAGGATGTCCTTCTGCTGGATATCTTTCTAAAGGTCATGATGTTGAAACTGTACCAGGAAATGGTGTAAGAGATATGTATGTCGAATGGCATGCTGTTGATGGCCCATTATCTCAAAGTGGTTTTGGTGATGATATTTTAGATCCATGTGAAGATGGTCTTTGTGTAGCAAATGCTGCAACAGCTGCATGCTTTGAGTCTGATGCAGATGGAAATGTTGTTCCATCTCCAGCTTGTACTGCAGAGGGTGAAGCAATGGATAGAATTTTTGGTGTGCCTTTTTTTGGTACAACAGCAATGAATCCTGAATGTGGTTTTTCACAAGATATCTTAGGTGGTGCTGACCTAGTTGGTGCTTCTTTAGGTGGCGGTGTTGCTGCTGCATGTGGAACTGGCTTACAAGGTGATGATGATGCAAACGGTTATCCTGATGTATTTGATGGTTGCATGATGTTAGGTGGTATGGGAGATCCAGACCCAGCAAGTTCAGCATTTATGAGCGCATGTATGAGTTTAGGCTTTGATGAAGAAACTTGTGCAGGTTTAACTGTTCTTGCTCAGCAAGCTGTTGAAGCAACTACAATTTGCTATAACGTTCAAACACATGATTTTTACCCTGCTTCAGATGCTTCTGAATGTACAGATGGTTACTTCTTCACTAACGCTGCATGGGACTGTTATGGTCTTTTAATGCTAACTTATGATGCTGCTTCACTTTGTAGTGTAGCTGCTGATGCATGGGTTGCAGATTGCGTTTATGGTGATAGTGCAGGAAGAAATTTCTATCTAATGGATACTCAGTTTATACAATGGGGTGGATTCTTTACATGGAATGCACTACAATATAGTCAAACAGGTGATGTTTCTTTCTTAGCTTCTGATGGAGGCTATGATTTTGACCCTGCTTGTTTACAAGATGGAGATAACAGTGATTGTGGTGGTCGTTTATCGATGGAAATGGATCCGTTATGTATTCCTGAATTACAGGTAAGAGAAGTATATATCGATTTTGATGAAATTGATGAATGTGCTGCAAATGGTGATGTAACACTTGATGATGTTGTTAACATTCTTGATGTTGTTAACTTAGTTCAAGCTATATTAGGTCTTGAAAACTTAAATGACAACCAAGTATGTAATGCTGATATTAATGTTGATGGAATAGTTAATATTCTTGATGTTGTTGGTATCGTACAAGCTATCCTTGGTAACAGAGGAATTGATGCTACAGAAATTCAAATTTTTAATAATGAAAATTCTGTAAGCATGGAATCTAATGGTTACATTGGTGCTATTCAAATGACATTAAATCATGGTGAAAATTTTGAAATTGAATTAACAGATGATGCTTTTATTGCAAAGCATAATACTGAAGGAACAAAAACAACATTAATGATTGTTGCTCCTGAAAGTAATGAGCTATTCACAGCTGTTGGTGATTTTGAAATTGTTGAAACTTTTGCTGCAAACAGTAATGACTACATTGATGTAGTTAATCCTGAAGCTATTTCACTAGGTTCTGCCTATCCTAACCCATTTAACCCAACAACAAGTTTCGAGCTTAATGTTGGTAATGCAGGTCATGTAACAATGAATGTATATAATGTTATGGGTCAAGTAGTTGAAACTTTAGTAAATAACACTATGGATGCTGGAAGCTACAATATCACATGGGATGCAACAAATTTCTCAAGTGGTATGTATGTAGTAAAAGCTGAAACTGTTAATGGTCTAGCTTCTCAAAAAGTGATGCTAGTTAAGTAATAGTTTTACAAACAACTATATATTTAAAAAAACCCTCATTTTCCTAAATGAGGGTTTTTTTTTATTTTCTGCATAATTTAGAATAAATTTTCTTAAATTAAGAAGTTATGTCAAAACTAACATTTAAAATATATATTTGCAGTTTATTTTTTGTTTTAAATTTTGCTGCAACTGTAAGAGGTAAAGTTTACGATGAAAACAATGGCAACCCACTAGTTGGTGCTAATGTTTACCTTGAGAACACTTCATTAGGTGGAAGTTCCAATATAGATGGTCAGTATATCATAACTGATATTCCCAATAATTCAACATACACTATAACTGTTAAATATTTAGGTTACAAAGAATTTGCACAGGAAATAAATTTATTTGATAAAGAACTTCTTGATTTAGATATTATGCTTTCTTCTTCAAATATAAAAGTTAAAGGTGCTGAAATTGTTGGTTCTACAAAAACAATTAATGATAAAATAACTAACTCTCCTGCAACTAAAGAATTAATTTCATCTGAGAGAATTCAAGTTGAATCTAGTACTAATCTGGGTTCATATTTAAAAGGACTAAAAGGTGTTGATTACACAGCCTCAGGTATGGATAGTTATTCGATATCAGTTAGGGGCTTTAATAGTAGTTTTAGTTCTAGGCTTTTAACGCTAACTGATGGTAGGGTAGCTAATATTCCAGCACTTAGAGTTGTATCTTACAATACTATTCCCCAGTCTCAAGATGATATAGAAAAAATGGAAGTAATTTTAGGTCCAGCAACAGCATTATATGGAGCTAATGCTCACAGTGGTGTAGTTAATATTGTTTCAAAGCCACCTGCAACTTCTGAGGGGTTTTCTTTACATACTAGTGGAACTAGCGATGATAGACAATTAAGAAAAATAAATGGTAGGTATGCTAAAAAATTAAATGATCATATTAGTTTTAAAGTATCTGGATCATATTTAAATGCTTATGAGTGGGAATACATCTCTGAAGATGAATGGAAAAATCATCAATATACATGGATTGGAGCCCCTAATAGAACTATTGATGGTAAGGATAATAATCCATGGAATAGTGCTTTTAATCTTAGTGATGATCAAGAAGCAAATTGGGAAACTATAAAAGATATTGTAAGATCAGATGGATGGAATATAGATGAGTACTGGGATGACTTAAATGGTGATGGGGTATATCAACAAAATGAATTTATAGGTGACCCTGGCTTAGAGTCAGGTTGGGATACAGTAACAAAATATGTAGAAATTACCTTAGAGGATGGTACTACAGATATTATCTTAATTGGTAATGGAGAGAGTATGGATACTGGAGACCCTGATGGTGATGGAATTATGGGTGAAGATTGGGTGAATGGCTATGATGATGATGGTGATGGTTTAATCGATGAAGATTTTTTTGAAGCTGATGGTATTGATAATGATGGTGATGGTATTATTGATGAAAATATTGATGATGAATATGATTTATCCTATGATGGTATGGACAATAATGGCAACGGTCAAGTAGATGAGTCTTGGGAGTATGATCATGATGGTAATGGAATAAGTAACTGGGGTGAAACTTTAGATTCTGATTTAAAAATTATTATCTATGAAGGCAGAAAAGAAGAACAATTAAATGGTCAAGATAACCCATGGTATTATGTTGATGGTGCCGTTTCTACAGATGATCATATTAGAGGTGACTATATATGGGATGAAGATGGTTTTACCATTATGTTTGATGTATTCACTGATGATTTTGGAAGCGATGGTATTCCAGGAGATTATTTTATTGATGAAGGTGGAAATGATTCTTATGAAGTTG
This sequence comes from uncultured bacterium, assembly GCA_964646655.1. Taxonomy (GTDB): domain Bacteria; phylum Fidelibacterota; class Marinisomatia; order SCGC-AAA003-L08; family D37C17; genus TMED6. The sequence goes on along the minus strand of CAZYFB010000010.1, from coordinate 16,706 downwards.
GTGAACCCACTTTATCTTTTGGTGGTCATTTAGACTACGGATTAGATGGGGTAAATTATACATTTGACGAAGGTGAAGGAGATGGAATCTGGCAACCTGGAGATGCATGGTTAGATAATAATAATAACGGTATTGTTGATAATTCAGATGAATATGACTTTAATTATGAATTTAATGCTAATACAGATATTTGGCCACCACCTAATGGTTTGTATGATCAAGGTGAGCAAGTAGATGACTGGGGTCAAGATGGAATATTTGGTACTGGCGATCCAGGAGAGGGTAATGGTATAAATCCAATTGATGCAGATGAATTAGATGGTAATTATGATACTGGCGATGGCTGTTACGGGTGTGATAGTGGTGAAAATGAATTAGTAGAACGTTTCCAACAAATTAATGATACTAATGGAGATTTATATGATGATTACCCTGACTTTGAAATTGATAACAGAAAAGTTGAGGCACGTATTGATATAGATGGTATTCCATTTTTAGGTATGGATGATCTTGACATTACAATACAATCTGGTTATTCCTGGTCAAAATCTCAAGTTGTAACTGGTGTTGGTAGATATCTACTTGATGGTTGGGAATATACATTTAATCAATTAAAATTGAGTTATAATGATTGGTTTTTTCAAACTTATCTAAATAATAGTTATTCTGGAGATACAAGGGGTTACTTAAGAGGTGATGTTATAACTGATTTATCAAATAATAGAGCTTACCAAATTCAAAATAACTTTAAAATAAATTCTCTTGATACTGATGTCACTTGGGGAATTGACTTTTTCAGAACTGAACCAGTTACAAAAGGAACTATTCTAAATGATGGTCCTAATGGTAGAGATGAAAATGGTAATGGTATCATTGATGATGAAGCTGAGTTTGATAATCCTATAGCAAATGAAGGGGGATTTTATTTTCAATCTTCAACAAAATTAGGAAAATTTTGGTCAGATAAATGGGAACTTATTTTAGCAGCTAGGTTAGATTATCATGATCAGCTTGAAGAAGAAAAAGGGGTAGATTTATTTGGGCATAAGTGGCAATTTGGTCCAAAATTTGGACTTATGTTTGATCCTCACCCAACAGAATCATGGAGATTAACATTTGGTAGAGCATTTAATACTCCAACTACTACACAACTATTTACAAACTATTATATATATGATTTTAGAATTTTTAATGTTTATTTAAGAGGTAATAAAGATGGTACCAATTATCTGAGAGTAGGCGAAGATACAAATATTAGTCAACCAATGTATTATGATGCAAATGGTAATGCGCAAATTTATGGAAAATATAATTTTGGAGAAAACTATATAGATAGAATTCAAGATATGCCATATTTCTTTTTATATGATACATTTGAAGGGGTACCTTCTGACTGGATACCTCTTGATACAACAAATTTCTTAGTCTATATTCCAGAACCAAATGGAGATGGATATATTATTAAACCAAGTGATGTAAGAGAAGGTGAAAGGTACATTCCTGATATACCTGCAATTAAATCTGAAAAAATTAATAGTTTTGAAATTGGTTATAAAAAAATATTTGATTTTGGTACAATAATGTCAGTCGATTACTATGTTAATCACTATACAGATTTTTTTAGCCCAGCAACCTTTATAACTCCAACTGTTATATATAGATATAATGCTGATGGCTCAGAGGCAACTGTTGATGACTTTGAATTTGCTGGATTTATACCAGGTAATCAAAATAACTCAAACCCCCCCTACTCTACTGGATGGAATGGTTTAGATGATGATGGAGATTGGGATGTTTGGGCAAGTGACTTTGGTTGGGATCTAGATGATAAAGATGGTGATGGTGACCCAAGAGATCCAGGCGAATGGGGTTTTGTTGATTTGGAAACAGGAAATGTTTATACTCCTGCTCAACTTGGTTTTGATGGAAGTGGACTTCCTTGGATATACTCTGATGGTACAACTAATTCATATGGAATCAATTATAACCTTTTAGATAAAGTTGGAATCGATGAATGGAGCCCAACAGAAGGTATGGGTGAATACGAATGTGAAAGTTATCCATGTAGTTCTAATAATGTTCAAGGTAGGGCAACTAGTCCGCCTGAAATTATTTTAGGAGTTTTAAATTATGGTAATGTGTGGACACAAGGAATAGATATGGCTTTTACACAAATTATCAGTGATGAAATGTTTTTCAATGGTAACTTCTCATGGTACAATACAACAGAATTTTATAATGAACTAACTAGAAGAAATGATCCTATCAATGCTCCTAAATTTAAATGGAATATAAACTTTAACTATAAAAATGATGACTATGGAATGCTTTCCATTGGTTATAGGCATGTTGATCAATTTGCATGGCAAGATGGGATTTGGTCAGGAGAGATTGGGCCTTATGATTTATTTGATGTTCATTATAAATATGAATTTAACAATCATCTTTCAGCATCTATTTCTTGCCTAAATATCTTTAATGATGTTCATAGAGAAATTGTTGGTGGTGCTAAAATGGGAAGACAAATTGTAATGAGATTTTCAACAGGGTTTTAAATGAAAAATAATTTCATATATATTTTTCTTTTTTTAATATTTTTTTACGCATGTGAAGAATCATCGCAATCTAATGAAGTATTATCATCTAATATAGAGATTCTCTATCCAGAAAATGGCTCATCAATTACATGTGAAGAATGTGTTCTAGAGATTATAACTATTATTGAAAATAAAGAAGTTGGTGACTTAGCGTATGTATACGTTGATAATAATCTGATTTTAAGTGGTCTTTCAGATACTTTAAGAGCTTATTATGAGCCGCCGTCAAATATAAGTCAATCCGTTGAAATTAATGCTCAAATTGTTAGCTTCAATGAAGATGGGTCTACAGAAATAATTTCATCAGATTTAAACACAATAAATTTAAATTATTTTGATATTAATCCTGAAACTATCGATCCAATATTTATGGATGTTAATAATCAATTTAGTATGATGAGATTTCCAGTTACAAATAGAGAGTTTATTAATTTTTTAAATACTAATGAATATCTTGATATTGAAATTGTTGATGTTATATGGGGTGATGAAAATGGTAATAATTATGGAGATCCTCAACTGTGTCATGATAGAGATACTGGTGATCAGTATGAACCAACTGAATGGTGGTATGTAAATGTAAAAGCTACTTTTGGAAATCAAAATATACCGGCTGGGTCATATAGTATATACAAAAATGGATATAACATATATGACACAAATGCAGATTATAGTAATCAAGGTGGCAAAATTAGATATAATTGTGAAACACAATCTTTTTTCTTACCAGATGAACAAGATGGTGCTGAATCTATCTATTTAGATCATCCTGTAACAGGCGTTACATGGGTTGGTGCAAACGTTTATGCTAACCATTATGGTTGGACATTACCAACTGTTGAACAATGGGAAATAGCTGCGAAGCATAATAATGATTGGAGCTATCCTTGGGGTAATCAAATTAGTGAAAATTTTGCAAACTATAATTCAAATACAACCACCCCTGTAGGTTATTTTAATGGTCTTTTAAATCTCAATCTAAGTTTAAGTGCTTTTGGTTTATATGATATGGCTGGAAATGTTTGGGAGCATACTGCAACCTCTTCTGTGCCTGAAGTATATTTTAAAGTTGGTGGCGCTTTTGATAGTGATACTACCCAACTTAAAGTTGGATATACTGGTTTTAGTCTATTTAATCAAGTATCTAATAATACAGGGTTTAGATGTGTCGCAAACCTTGATTATCCATCCTCACCTGCATTAGGCTGTATGGAAGAGGGTAAATGTAATTATGATTTATTTGCTGAAAGTAATTCAAATTGTTTTGATGATGATTGTCTTAATGTTTGTGGAGGTGATGCTCAAGAATTAATTTTTTATCAAGATCAAGATAATGACGGTTTAGGAAATCCAGATATTTATCAATTGCAATGTAATGTACCAGAAGATGGTTGGATTGATAATTCTAATGATTTAGATGATAATTGTTTTTCATCAGATATTAATCAAACTAATATTGATTGTAATAATGTATGTAATGGTGAAGCATATATAGATGGTTGTGATACTTGTGTTGGTGGTGATACTGGTCAAGAAGAATGCAATGAAGATTGCAATGGTGTTAATGGTGGAAGTGCTGCACGTGATGATTGCGATGTTTGTGCAGGTGGTGATACTGGGTTAGAGCCCAATCAGGATTTAGATTGTAATGGTGTTTGCGACCCTTCTACACCACAAGGAGAATTAGATTTGGATAATGGGCTTCAATTTGGAGCTTTTATTGATGATTGTGATAATTGTGTTGGTGGTGATACCGGTTTAGAAGAAAATTATGCTGATTTGGGATGTGGTTGTAATGAGCCTGAAGCACAATTGTATTGTTTAGATAGTAATAGTAATGGATGTTGTGATTGTGGTAATGATAGTGATGGAGCTTGGGATGAATGTGATTCAAATTCTGATGCTGAATTAGTTTGTGAAGATAATGTTACTAATAATCAAATTAATACAATCTTAGGCTGCTCAAATAGTAATGCAGAAAATTGGTACTGTGATCAAGATGTTAATGAATGTATTGCTTTTGGAGTGAATACAATTCCACCATGTAATTTTATTGATGATGGTAGCTGTATAGTTTATGGATGTTCAGATCCTTTAGCTGATAATTATTGGGATGAAGCTACACAATGTCAAGATGGAACAAATGATAATTGTTGTGATTATACAGAGCCCGTATTAATTAATTTTGGTGTGATTACTGACAATACCATGGAAATACTTATAAATACATCTCATGATGTAGGAGGATTTCAATTTTTTATTGAAGGTACTAATATTTTGTCCGGTTCAGGAGGCTTAGCTGCAGAAGCTGGATTTGCAATATCTTCTTCAGGATCACAAGTATTAGGGTTTTCTTTTTCAGGGACTTCTATACCTGCAGAAAGTAATGGTGTTTTAACTATTTTAAACTATACACCTACTGATATTAATGCATGTTTTTATTTAGGAAGTGGTGCTATTTCTGATGGATCTGGAGATATCTTGCCTGTTCAATTTGGCACAGAACCAGAATCTATTCCTGACACAATCGATAATGACGACTGTATATCTTTACCTTAAATGCTAGATATACTATTAATCGTTGATAGTTTTATATTTCAATTAATTAATATCCATTTAAATCATTCTTTATTTGATTCATTCTTTATTTTTTTCCATGATTTTCATAAAAAATTAGTATTTATTGTTCCCCTACTACTTTTATGGACTTTTTGTATTTTTAAACATAAAAATAAAAGGATGGGGCTTATTTTTTTAATACCCCTATCAATCATCATAACTGATCAAATTGGAAGTTTTATTAAGGATTATAAGCTTAGAGATAGACCCTATATGACTTTAGAAGAAAATAAAATTAATTTGTTAGTTAAAGTTTCACAAAATGAAGATGAGAGTTATAAAAAAACACAAAGTTCTCAAAAGTCTTTTCCTTCTAATCACTCAGCGAATATATGGGCTTTATCTTTGATTATAGGTTATTTATATGCTAATGTAAAAATATATTTTATAATATTAGCATTTTTAATAAGTATATCTAGAGTGTATATTGGTGTACACTATCCAATTGACATCATTTTTGGTGCTTTAATGGGAATTACTATTAGTTCTTTATTAATTAAAATATATCAAAAATTAATTAGGTAAAACATCATCAGGTAATTTGATATTTTGAGATTCAATTTCTTTTTTTGGTGACTGAATCTTACCAAATTTTTTTTCATATTCTTTTAATTTCGCATTTAATAATAAAAGTAAATTTTTAGTATGCATTGGAGACATAATCATTCTAGATTTTACATCTGCTTTTGAAATTCCTGGAATTACTTTGATAAAATCTAATATAAACTCAGCCTGAGAAAATCCAACAATAGGCAAGTTGACATAATGCCCTTGCGCAACCTCTTCTTTAAGTTCAATTTTAATTTGTTTTTTTTTGTTTTCTTTCATTTAATCTTTACCGTCATTATCTTTTTTATTAAAATCTTCCCAATCTTCTTCAATGCCTTTCCATTTTCTAAACTCTTCCTCATTTGTATCAGATTCTTTTAACTGATGTTTTTCATCAATAAATTCCATTTTTTCACTTTTATCTTCATACTCATCATGAATAGTCTCATCTAATAACTCTTCTTCAGTTTCAGATTTCTGAATTTCATGCCCATATATAGATTCATCAAAAAAATCAATATCCGTAACAAGTCCTTGCATCATTAAAAATTCTAGGAATGCTAAATATTTTTTTTGCTTTAATTTAGTATTACAATGAGGGCAGACAATTGCTCCCAAAAAATTTTCTTCTTTTAATGGCCCAGAACAAACTGGGCAAATAATTCCTTCAAATTCCATTAAATTTTCTCCGAAAATAGGTTGTAAAATAGGCTAGAATATATTTTAATAATCAAGATTAAACAAGTAGATTATAAAAAAAATAAATAATTTTAATTATTTATTTTGCTATATAGATCTTTAAGAAATTGTATCTCTATATTTGACAGATTTTTAGACCTTCTTTTTTTCATGATCTGTAATGTATTAATAAATTTTTCAAAATCAACTTTAGAAGTCTCACCCCAAGAAAATGAATCAATATATTTTTTTTGAAATCCACCTCCAAAAATATTTGAACCAATACTAAAATATGAACCTGTGTTGATCATTGTGCTAATACCTGTTCTTGTATAATCTCCAATCATTGCACCAAGAAATTTTCTTCCAGTTTCAATGGTCTTTTTTGGTAATGGAAATTTTATATTGCTATAATTATTTTTAAGATTACTATTATTAGTATTTGCTCCTAAATTTACCCATTCACCAATGTAACTATGCCCTAAGAAACCATCATGAACTTTATTTGAATAACCATGAAAAATACTATCTGTAATTTCTCCACCAACTTTACATGTATTACCAATTAATACATTACCTTTTAATTTAGCACCATTACTAATTGTAGAATTTTGATCAATAAATGATGGTCCTTTTATAATTGCACCAGATTGTACAACTACATTTTTACTTATTACAATAGGGCCATTTGTTGCATCAATTATACATCCTGGCTCTATATTTGAAGATTCATCAATAACTATATTCTTATCATTAATGTAAATGACATGCTCGGATTTATTTAATTTATATTTATCAATATTATGCTCAACATCAAATTTTAAAATAGATGGAAATAAATCAATACAATCCCACAAATATGTAATATATGCTAAATCTGTTTCTGTAGCATTGGAAATTTTACTTAAATGATTATCAAATTTGCTTATATCTAATTCACTAATTAATTTGAAACCAACAATAGTTTTTTTGTATTTCAAAGGTTTTTGAAATGAAAAATTGAAGCTTTCATTATTAATAACTAAAGAACCATTAATGCATATTCCTGGTGGAATTATCTGAGGATTTACATCATAATTTGGAAATCTTTCTTTTATTAAATCTTTTAATTCTTCTCTAACTATTAAAATTATTCTTACATCATTAAAATGGTTTAGTATTCTATCTAAATTAGTATAAATACCACATTTTAACTCAAATGATGCATGATTAATAGAAAATGGAGCTAAGTTTTCAAAATTACTATCTTCGTAAATAATTATATTTTTCATATTAATTCTAATATTTTTTGATAGCCATTTTCAGCTATTTGTGTTTTAGAAATATCTAATTGTACATTATAAAGCATATCAGATTTTTCATGTTTAAAACCAATTTTAAAAATTGTATCCTGCATTAATATAAAGTCCTCAACTTTAGAATCATAATTAATATTAAGATCAATAATAATATCAAAATTAATTTTATTTAAATTATTTATAATATTTTTGAGATTAGTAATTTTTAAATTTGTATCAAAAGACAGATGATGTATGTTTCCTCTTCTTAAACTAAACGAATCACTAAAACTCGAACTAATAACATAGTGAAAATCAATTTCCTTTTTATCATAGGGTAAATTTCTATATGCATAACTGGCAACTCTAAAAAAATCTTCATCAAATGGAAAAATAACCAGTATACTTTTTGGGGCTGAAGAAAATGTCGATATTGATATATTAGAATTTTCTATTTTTTGTTTTTTTTGATTTTTTCTGAAAAAATTTTTTATTTTCATGAATACTTTATTTTAATATAATAATTTACAAATTTCCTTATTTTTTAACTAGATTATAAATATGAAATCCATCTCTAAATTAACTTTTTTAATATTCTTAAATCTTTGCCTTCTAGGACAAAATTATTTGTGGCCTACAAATGCTAGTAATACTGTAACTGCTTTTTTTGCAGAAGAGCGGCCAAGAAGATATCATGCAGGTATTGATATTAGAACCTATGGAAAAATTGGCTTTGAAACTTATGCCATAGAAGATGGCTATATTGAAAGAATTTTAATTGATTATAAAGGCTATGGAAAAACTCTTTATTTAAGGCTTAATGATGGTAATTTAGCTGTATATGCTCATCTTGACAAATTCAATCCAGAAATTGATAATATTGTCACCATTTTAAAAAAAGATTATAATAAGCAAGTTTTTACACATTACTTTGAAAAGCAAGAATTAACAGTTAAAAAAGGTGAAATTATAGGCTATACTGGTGACTCTGGAACCATATCTGGACCTCATTTACATTTTGAAATTAGAGACAAAAATAATATTAGCTTAAATCCATTAAACAAATTTTATAATTTAGAAGACGATATTGCTCCTATTCCAAAAAAAATAGCATTCATTCCAAAATCTGATAAAACAATGATTGATGGTTTTGCTGATATTAGGCAATATGATATTATTCAAAATAGTGAAACAGAATATATTATTAGTGATACTATTTCAGTAATAGGTGAATTTGGCATATCATTAAATATTGAAGACAAAGTAAATAAACAGCCGTTTAATTATGGTCTATATAATATAGAACTATACATTGATGGAGAAATAAAATACAAAGTTGAATATAATGAACATAATTTTTCAGATGGACCGCTAGTACTTAAAGAAAGAAATTATAATCTCAAAAGAACCTCTCAAGAAAGATTTTATAATTTATATAATACGACGCCTAATTTATCTTTTATTGATAAAAGGTCATGGCCAAGTTATAATCTTGAACCTGGAATACATAATATCATTATAAAAGCAAATGATATTAATAAAAATAGTATTATAATATTTGGAACTATTTCTGCAAATCAAAATAAAGATTTAATCTTAAATTTTAAAGAATCTGACGAAAATATTAATATAGAAATAGATGAATTAAGTAATATTAGGGATTATAGATTTGAACTATGCAATAAGTATGATGGAACATCTCTTAATTCATTTGTAACCAATGATAAATTAGTTTCTATCAGCAAAGAGCAGCTAAATGATCCTTTTAATGTTTTAAAAATATCAGGAAAAAGTATCGATGGAGTAAATTCAAAAACATACTTTTATAAAAGTAAAGACAAAAATGCTAAAATTAAAGGTGACTTTAAAATTAAAAATTTTAAATATGGGTGTTTAATACAATTTATTGAAAAAGAATTTTCAAATGAAACTGCTTCAATAAATATTATAAAGAAAGATACTACTTTAAAATTTTACGCAAAAAGAATAGATCAAAATACCCTAACAACTGATATTATTAATTTTCATGATTTAAATGATATTAAATTTTTAGAAATTTCTTATAATTCAATACCCACAGTTTCTATAAAGAAGAAATTAAATTCAAGTTTATATAATCCAAATGAAGGTTTATATATAAAATTAAATAATTTTATTATTGATCAAACTGAAAATTTTATTAATGATACTACCTTATTTTGGATAAAAGAGAAAGATAATGATAATAATACTAATCTAAACTTTAAATCAAAATTATATGAAGTTAATCCAAGAACTGTAATGTTTGATAGTAATTTGAACATACATTTTGAATATAAAAAATACGAGGATAATATTGGAATTTATTATTATGATTCTAAAAAAGATGATTGGATTTATTTGAAAACTACATATAATGTCAATAAGTATTCAACATCTGTTCTATCTAATGAGACGTTTGCTTTAATTAAGGATGATAAACCACCTATTTTATCAAGTTTAATACCAAATATTAATTCAACATATAGATTTCAAGATTTAAATATGCTTTCTTTTAACATTGATGATAAACTTTCAGGAATTTCTGATATTAAAAATATTGAAGTTAAAATTGACGGTAAAAATATACTTTTTGATTATATTCCATATAGAAAATTAGTTCAATATATATTTGATGAAGAATTATTAGAAGGAAAACATACATTAGAAATTTCAGCTAAAGATAATGTAGGTAACATAACAAAAATTAAAGGGAGTTTTGATATTAAATGAATGATGTAAACATTATAGGAATTGCTGGTGGTTCAGGTTCAGGAAAGTCTAGACTTGTTAAAAATATTCTTAAAGAAATTGATGATAATTCAGTTCAGGTTATTGAAATTGATTCTTATTATAAAAATTTAGCTCATTTATCTTTTGAAGAAAGAGAAAAAAATAATTTTGATCATCCAGATTCTATTGATTTTGATTTATTGTACCAAGATTTAAATGATGCAAAAAATAATTTATGTATTAATACACCTATTTATGATTATAAAACTCATACACGTAAAATAAATGAAACAAAAAAAATTGAAAATGCGAAAGTTATTATAATAGAAGGTATTTTTGCGTTACATAATCAAAAAATAAGAGATTTACTTTCAATTAAAATTTATGTAGATACTCCTAGTGATATAAGGTTACTTAGAAGAATAAAAAGAGATATGAATGATAGAGGAAGAACTATAGAAGGTATAATTAAACAGTATAATAAAACTGTTAAACCTATGTTTACAAAATACGTAAAGCCATCAAGAGATCATGCTGATTTAATTGTACCATTTGGTGGTAAAAATAAAGTTTCAATAGACACAATTGTAACAAATATAAAAAAACTTACATTTAAATATGAGAAATTCACCAAAAAATAGCGGCTGGATTGAAGTAATATGTGGACCTATGTTCAGCGGTAAAACTGAAGAACTTATTAGAAGGTTAATAAGAGCAAAAATAGCTAAACAAAAAGTTACAATTATTAAACCAGCTCTGGATAATAGATATAGTGAAGATTATATAGTATCTCACAATCAAAGAAAAATTAAATCTATAGCTGTAAATGATATTAACGACATTGAAAAACTGTCAAAAGATGCAAATGTTGTTGGAATAGATGAAGCTCAATTTTTTGATAATACACTTATCTCAATTTGTAAGAATTTAGCCAAAAATGGGAAGAGAGTAGTTATCGCTGGATTAGAAAAAGATTATCAAGCAGTACCATTTGGTCCTATGCCTGAACTTTTAGTAGATGCTGAATTTGTTACTAAAGTAAATGCTATATGTATGCAATGTGGTGATCCAGCTAATTTTAGCCAAAGAATTACAAATGAAAAGAATCAAGTTGTAATTGGAGAAATTGATAAATACGAAGCACGTTGCCGTAAGTGCTTTGAACTATAAATAAGGAGAAGTAATGGAAAGATTTACTGGAATATTAGGCATACTAGCAATACTATTTATAGCTTATTTAATGTCTAACAATAAAAAAAATATTGATACACGATTGGTAATTTGGGGGTTAGGACTTCAATTATTATTTGGTATTTTTATTTTAGTTACACCTTTTGGTAAACCTATATTTTCTTGGTTTGATAAACTAATAAAAAAATTGCTTAGTTTTTCAAATGATGGTAGTGAATTTTTATTTGCTTCGTTTATAGATGGAAAAATGCATCCTGCTGTTATAAATTTTGCATTTTCTGTTCTTCCAACTGTAATATTTTTCTCTGCATTAATGGCAGTGCTATATCATATTGGTCTAATGCAAAAAGTTATTAGATTAGTTGCTGTGATTATGCAAAAGACAATGAAGACTAGTGGGCCTGAAACAACAAGTATTTCAGCAAATATATTTGTTGGACAAACAGAAGCTCCTCTTGTTATAAAGCCTTTTGTATCAAAAATGACTAAATCTGAATTAATGGCTGTTATGACAGGTGGTTTTGCTACAGTAGCTGGAGGAGTAATGGCTATATATGTTGGAATGTTAGAAAATATACCCGGTATTGCTGGTCATTTAATGGCAGCATCAATAATGAGCGCACCTGCAGCATTAGTAATTGCAAAAATAATGTATCCTGAATCAGAAAAAATAAATAGCTATGAAGAGTTTGATCAGCTTTCGTCAAATTTAAATGAACCTGTCGAAGGTAATGTGTTAGAATCATTGGGTAATGGAGCTACTGATGGATTAAAACTTGCTGCAAATATTGCTGCAATGTTAATTGCATTTGTAGCTTTGATCTCATTATCTAATTATATTTTAAGTATATTTGAAACTTCTCTTGAAGATATTTTTGGATATATATTTATGCCTTTAGCTTTTTTAATGGGTGCACCATGGTCTGAATCACATATTCTAGGTAGTTTACTAGGTCAAAAAATTGTGTTAACTGAATTAATAGCTTATATGAATCTTGCAGATATTCAAGCTGGATCTAATCCTGTCTCAGATAAAACCGCAATTTTAGCAAGTTACGCTCTATGTGGTTTTGCAAATTTTGCCTCAATTGGAATACAATTAGGTGGTATTGGTTCAATTGCACCAGAAAGAAAAAAAGATTTAGCAAAATTAGTAACAAAAGCTATGTTTGGTGGAGCTCTTGCTTCTTGGTTAACAGCAACAATTGCTGGAATTTTAATATAAAGGAAAATAATGAGAATACTTTTACTTGGACCTCCTGGAGGAGGCAAAGGAACTCAATCTAAATTTTTAATGGAAGAATATAATATACCCCAAATATCTACTGGAGATATGTTGAGGGAGCATGTTAAAATGAAAACAAATTTAGGTATTAAAGCCAAAGAGTTTATGGATAAAGGTGAACTTGTTACTGATGCTCTAATACTTGACATGATGGAAATAAGATTCAAAGATCAGGATTGTAAAAATGGTTTTATACTTGATGGATTTCCAAGAACAATTATTCAAGCTAAAGGACTTGAAAAATTATTTGATAAAACTAATCAAAAATTAGATTATGTAATAGTAATTAATGTTAATGATAATGCTTGTACATTTGATGGGAATCCCATATTAAGATTATTTATGGTCAAGGGTTAACAAGTGGATACAAAATTAATTAGTTCAGACTTTGACGTGACGGTAATAGGCTTGGGGTATGTCGGCCTCACTCTTGCTAGCGCATTAGCGAATAATGGTCTGCGGGTTGTTGGGATCGAAAAGTTACAAG
>CAZYFB010000010.1:2006-3262 GCA_964646655.1 uncultured bacterium | reverse complement strand
GTAATTAATGTTAATGATAATGATATTGTTAATAGGATGGGAGGAAGAAGAGTTCATCTGCAATCTGGCAGAACATATCATGTGATTTATAATCCTCCCAAAAATAAAAATTTAGATGATATAACAAATGAACCTTTAATTATAAGAGATGATGATAAGGAAGAAACAGTTCGAAATAGATTAAATGTATATCATAAACAAACAAAGCCACTAATTGAATTTTACAAATCTAGTGTAATTGATATAGATGGTTCAAAAGAGATTCAAACAGTAAAAAATAATATTTTAAATAAATTAAAATGATAAAAATTGGTATAACTGGAAATATTGGATCTGGTAAAACAACTTTAACAAAATATTTTGAAAATCAAAAATCATATATTTTTAATGCTGATAAGGAAGCTAAAAACCATCTAAGCAAACACTCTGTACTTCAAAAAAAAATAATTAATATTTTTGGTAATGAAATTATTACTAGTAATAATTTAGATTTTAAAAAATTAGCAATAAAAGCATTTGAAAGTAAAAAAAATCAACAAATCCTTAATGGTATTGTATGGCCTGAGGTTTCAATGCTAATAGAAAATGCACTAAGACAAGCCAAAATTGAAAAATATGATTTTTTTATTGTTGATGCAGCCTTACTCTTTGAAGCAAATTTTAACCATTTTTTTGATTATATTATTTTAGTTACAGCTGATGAAAAAAAACGTTTAGATAGAGCTTTAAAACGAAAAAATTTAGACTTATCACAAATCAAAAAAAGAATGGGTTTACAATTATCTGATCAAAAAAAAATAAAGTTATCTGATTTTGTCATTTTTAATGATAGTGATAAAAAAGCATTAAAATCAGAATACAAAAAAATTCTTCCTAAACTTATTTTAAAAAAGTAGCTTTTCTAGTAATCATAAAATTATTTGAAATTAATTGAAAATAATAAATTCCACTTGAATAATTATTGGCATTCCATGTATATGAGTAATTTCCTGCAGAATGAAAATAATTAATTGGTATATCTATAATTTTTCCCATAGAATCATATATTATTATTTTAACATTTGAATTTTCAGGTAATCCATAATTAAATGTAGTTTCTGGATTAAATGGATTTGGATATGAAAATGATAAATAAAATTTTGATGGAAATTCAATATTATTATTTAAGCAGCTGGAACCATCACCATTACATTCTCCACACTCATCATACTCACCTACACATGGATCAACATCATCACATATACCATCATTATCTT
>CAZYFB010000010.1:0-1906 GCA_964646655.1 uncultured bacterium | reverse complement strand
AATCATTAGGACATTCATCAATATCACCACATATACCATCACCATCTATATCATTATAAAAATCTTCTGGACAAATATCTACATTGCCACAAATACCATCATTATCACTATCATTATTAGCATCATTTGGACATTGATCACAAGTATCAGGTATACCATCATTATCACTATCAAAATTGTTATAAAAAGGACATTCTGCTACTAATGAATCTATTTCAAAAAATTCTATTGGAGCATTTCCTTCATAAGTTATTTGAAATTCTTCTCCATTTTTATAAGCTTGCATAAAGTATAAAGTATCTGTGTCTGAATCAAAAAGTTTAAAATATGGTTGATCACCTGGATTTAAATAACCATATGGATCGCCATCAAAACCATATAATGGAATTCGACTGTTACCACTATCGCCATTCCAATAATAAGATCCTACACAAAATTCTGCATTTTCAGTTAAATAACCATCAAGATTTATGTCAGGACAATCTTCTGAAATAGAAACGCATAATCCATTTTGTGTTTCATCAATAACTTTGAATCCACCAATCCAATCATCATAAATATCTAGAGTATTTTGAGAATTAAACTTAAAGGCATAGTCAACACCTAAACTTAATTGATTTGTTTGTGGGTTATGTCCGAATCCACTGGGTGGACAACAGTCTTGAAAATCTTCATTACAATCATTTAATGGGTAGTAACAACTACCATCATCATTTAGTGCATCCGGATTAAAATTACATGCATCTGAATCTGTACAATTTGATGGAAAATAAAACCCTATCAAAATTAAAGGAATAATATATATTTTTTTCAATTTCATCTTTAATTACAATATATATACAAAATTACTAAAATCAAGTAATAAAAATCACATAAAATTAAAAGCTCCAATTAAATTAATAATTGGAGCCTTTAAATAATATATAGCTTTAATCTATTTTTTTAATTCAGCATCTATTATTG
Organism: uncultured bacterium; assembly: GCA_964646655.1. GTDB lineage: Bacteria > Fidelibacterota > Marinisomatia > SCGC-AAA003-L08 > D37C17 > TMED6. The sequence goes on along the minus strand of CAZYFB010000010.1, from coordinate 943 downwards.
CTGACCATGCAGCAACAGATCTACTAGATGGCTCTTGACCAGCAACTAAAAATTTAGGAACAGACTTTCTTTCAAAATTTTGTGCTAGCTCTAAACTTTCTTTCTTTATTAACTCCTCAAAATATGGATCAGCTACATCTTTTTTTAACTTTTCAACATCAAGTCCTAATTCTTGGGCGTACTCTAATGGTAAGTGCTCATTAGCTTTTAATTTTCTCCATGCAGTACATTGATCTTGAGGTACTGAATCAGTTGTACCACAAAATATCATATGATACATTTCTTTATATTTCCCTTGCCTATCAGCTGCTAATGCATACTTAGCTGCGGTTCTTGCTTGCTTATGAAAACTAAGAGGAAAATTTTTAACAACTACTTTAACATCATTAGGATATTTTGCCATTATTTCATCTACCAAACTGACAGATTTTGCACAGTATGGTCATTGAAAATCAGTCCATTTAGTAATAGTAACAGGAGCATCTGCTTTACCTAAAACCATTGAATTTCCAATAGGAACATTTTTCTTAGCACCTTTAGAGGCAACACCTTTATTAGCATTTGCTGGTGCTGCAGATTTAATACTGGCAATTTCTTTTTTAAGCTTATCTTGACCTTTTTTTAATTCACCTATTTCTTTTAAAATTTCTTTTAAAATCTTAGTATTTTCACCATCATTCATATAAGATGTTTGTGAAAAAACTGTTGAACTAATTAAAAAGATTCCTGATAATATTAAAATTATATTTCGCATCTTTACTTCCTTATCTAATTATTTTTATAATTCTTAAACGATTATTATTAAAATATTGTTCCATAATTTAAAAAATAAAAGGGTTTAATCTATAAAGAAAAAACCCTTTTATCTAAATCATATATTAAAGTTACTATTTCATTAATATCATTTTCTTAGTCAGTGTCATTTCATTAGTTTGTAAACTAT
>CAZYFB010000009.1:0-28068 GCA_964646655.1 uncultured bacterium | reverse complement strand
GGAATACGGTTTAATTGGATTAGCAGCAGGTTTAGGTGCTGGATTAGTTACAATGGGAGCTGCAATGGGTATTGGTAAAATTACTGCTGCTGCTGCTGAAGCAACAGGAAGACAGCCTGAAGCTGCTAATGACATTAGAACTACAGCTTTAATTATGTCAGCTTTAATTGAGGGTGTTGCATTATTCTGTGCTGTAACATGTTTCTTATTACAAGGTGCGCTTGCAAGCATGTAAATTAAAAGCTTTTTAGAAAGTTAGGAGTATATATGGTTGAAGTACATGGCGGACCTTTATTATGGTCTGTAATAACATTTCTGTTATTATTACTTGTTTTAAGTAAAGTAGCATGGGGTCCAATAATTTCTGCTCTAGAATCTAGAGAAAAAGAAATTAGAGATGCTTTAAATTCAGCTGCACTTGCAAAAGAAGATGCTGAAAAAGCAACCTCGGACTACGAGAAAATAAAACAAGAAGCTCATTCAGAGGCTCAAGCTATTCTAGCTGATGCTAAAACAGTTAAAGAAAAAATGATTTCTGATGCTGTTAGTGAAGCTAAAAAGAAAGCAGATATTGAAACGCAGAATGCTTTGCAATCAATTAATGCTGAAAAAGAAAAGGCTGTTAATGAAATTAAAACAGCAGCTGTTGATTTATCTATTAAGGCTGCTTCTAAATTGATTGAAAAGAACCTTGATAATAATGATAATAGAAAATTAGTTAATGATGCAATAGACAAGATTGGTCAAGCATAATGAATTTTGATAAAAAAATTGATAACACTGCAAAGGCACTCTTAGTAGTATTTAAAGAAAATAATTTGGATCAAGTTGGCTCAAATGTTTTGTCAGTATTATCTGATTTATCTACATCTTCATTAAAGTTTAAGCAATTTTTGTGCACTCAAAGAATAGATTTAAAAACAAAAAAAGAAATTTTATCAAAAATTCTAGAAAATATTTTTAATAAGGTTGAATTTGAAATTGTATATGCTTTGTTGGAAAACATTGATTTTAACTACATTGATTCTATCTATGGTAAGTTTAAACAAATAAATAAAAATGTATCTGAACATATTGAAGTTAAAGCAACTACTGCTTCAGAAATGACTCATGATGAATTTAATAGTTTAAAGGCTAATATTGAATCAAAGACAAGTACAAAAATATCAATAGAAAATTTAGTAGATAAAAAACTTTTAGGAGGCATCAAGTTAAAAGTTGGTAATACTCTTATTGATGGAAGTTTATCAACTAGATTAGAAAAATTAAAACAAAGTATGATTAATAAATAAATTAATTATTTGGAGAAATAATGGATATAAATACTGGGCAAATTATAGATTCCCTACAAAAACAACTAGAAAATCATAATGTTGACTTCGATGTATCTGAAGTAGGTGAAGTTATTATGGTTGGAGATGGTGTTGCAAGAGTTCAAGGTTTAGAAAATGTTTTATCATCTGAAATGGTAGAATTACCAAATGGTGTTTTTGGGATGGCTATGAATCTTGAAGAAGAAAATGTAGGTATTGTGCTATTTGGTGATAGTAGACTCGTTAAAGAAGGTGATATTGTTAAAAGGACTGGAAAAGTTCTAGAAGTTGGTGTTGGAAAAGAATTTTTAGGTAGAGTGGTAAATCCACTTGGTCAACCATTAGATGGAAAAGGTGAAATAAAATTTAAGGAATCTAAACCTGTTGAAAGAAAAGCAACGGGTGTTCTAGAAAGAAGCCCAGTAAATCAACCTTTACAAACAGGAATTAAGGCTATTGATGCTATGATTCCAATTGGAAGAGGTCAAAGAGAATTAATAATTGGTGATAGGCAAACTGGAAAAACAGCTATTGCAGTAGATACTATCATTAATCAGAAGTCAACACATCAAACTGATAGTCCAGTATATTGTATTTATGTTGCAATTGGTCAAAAAGCTTCAACTGTGTCAAGAGTTGTAGCTGAACTTGAAGATAGTGGTGCTATGGAGTATACGACTGTAGTTACAGCTAATGCTATGGATCCAGCGCCTTCTTTATTTCTTGCTCCATATACTGGTGTTACTATGGGTGAATATTTTAGAGACAATAAAATGGATGCGTTAATTATTTATGATGATTTATCAAAGCATGCAGTTGCATATAGGCAAATGTCGCTTTTATTAAGAAGGCCACCTGGTAGAGAAGCTTATCCAGGAGATGTTTTTTATCTTCATAGTAGATTATTAGAGCGTGCAGCAAAATCAAGCGAAAAGCTTGGTTCGGGATCTTTAACAGCTCTGCCGATCATTGAAACACAGGAGGGTGATTTATCTGCTTATATTCCAACAAATGTTATTTCAATTACTGATGGGCAAATTTTCCTTGAAACAAATCTTTTCAATTCCGGTCAAAGACCTGCTGTTGATGTAGGATTATCAGTTTCAAGAGTTGGTGGTAATGCTCAGATAAAAGCAATGAAAAAAGTTGCTGGAACAATTAAGCTTGAGTTAGCACAATATAGAGAACTGGAAGCATTTGCTAAATTTGGATCAGATCTTGATGAGGCAACTCAAGCCCAATTGACAAGAGGTTCACGATTATTAGAAATTTTAAAACAACCTCAGTATTCTCCAATAGATACGGAAAAACAAATTGTTTTAATTTTTGCTGGTACTCAAGGTTTTTTAGATGCTATAGATTTAGATAGATTAAAAGAATTTGAAGATAAATTATTTGATTTCTTAGATGCATCACATTCTAGTATATTGTCTAATATTAGGGAAACAGGTGTTTTATCAGATGATGATTCTGATAAACTTAGAAACGCATTAGGTGATTTTGCAAAAGGGTTTTAATGGCGAATCTTAAAGAAATAAGAGGTAGAATTAAATCTATCAAAAGTATTCAGAAGGTTACTAGTGCAATGAAGATGGTTGCTGCTGCTAAATTACGCACATCTCAATCTAATATGGAGAAATGCAGGCCATATTCTGGTAAAATAACTTCATTGCTTAATGATTTAATATTTGAATGTAATCCAAATGATTACGATTTAATGGCAAAAAGAGAAATTAATAAAACTCTCTATGTTGTTATAACTTCTGATAGAGGAATGGCTGGAGCTTTTAATACTAATATATTAAAAAAAGTGCAATCAGATATAGATTTACATGATAAAGATAATAGTCTAATTATTCCAATTGGGAAAAAGAGTAGAGATTATTTTAAAAATAGAAATTATAGTATTGTTTCTGAATATATTGAATTTTGGGGTGAGTTAAACTTCAATCATGCTATTACAATTGGAGATGAGATTGTCAATTTATTCTTATCTAAGAAAGTTGATAAAGTTAAAATTTATTATAATGAATTTAAAAATCTCGCTACTCAAATAATTAAAGATGTGGATTTTCTTCCACTTGAAAATTTAGATGCTGAAATTGAAAGCTCAACAGATAGGTTGTATGAACCATCTAAAGAACAAATTTTAGAACAACTTATACCTAAACATATAAATGTTCAAGTTTGGCAATTCTTATTAGAATCATATGCTTCAGAACAAGCTGCAAGGATGTTAGCAATGGAAAATGCTACAGATAATGCTGGAGAAATGATTCGAGAATTAGGATTGCAGTATAATAAAGCTAGACAATCAGCAATAACAACAGAAATTATTGAAATTGTAAGTGGTGCTAATGCACTTTCATCATAAAGGAAGGTAAATAATGAGTAAAAAAGGTAATATTTCACAAATTATGGGAGCAGTAGTTGATGTGACTTTTCCAGAAGGTCAATTACCAGAAATCTACAATGCTCTTGAAGTAGACAGAGATGGTGAAGATGAAAAATTAACATTGGAAGTAGCTCAACATATAGGTGAATCAATTGTAAGAACGATTGCTATGGATTCAACTGATGGACTTAAAAGAGGTCAAGTTGTTGTAGATAAAGGTAATCCAATTTCTGTACCTGTAGGTGATCAAACACTTGGCAGAATGTTTGATGTTTTAGGAAATCCTATTGATGAAAAAGGTAATATAGATTCATCTTCTTTATTACCAATACACAGACAAGCTCCTGCTTTTGAAGATTTAACTACTAGTTCAGAAGTTCTTGTTACTGGAATCAAGGTGATTGATTTAATGGAGCCATATACAAAAGGTGGTAAAACAGGACTTTTTGGAGGTGCAGGTGTAGGTAAGACTGTATTGATTCAAGAATTAATTAGAAATATTGCTACAGAACATGGTGGATATTCAATTTTTGCTGGTGTTGGAGAAAGAACTAGAGAAGGAAATGATTTGTATGGGGAAATGGTTGAGTCAGGTGTTATTGATAAAACTGCATTAGTATTTGGGCAAATGAATGAACCTCCTGGAGCTAGATTAAGAGTTGCTTTATCTGGATTAACAATGGCAGAATATTTTAGAGATGAGCAAGGTAAAGATGTGCTGTTGTTTGTTGATAATATGTTTAGATTTACTCAAGCTGGTTCTGAAGTATCTGCTCTGCTAGGAAGAATGCCTTCAGCAGTTGGATATCAGCCGACTCTATCAACAGAGATGGGTGAATTACAAGAAAGAATTACATCAACTAAAAAGGGTTCAGTTACTTCTGTACAAGCAGTTTATGTTCCGGCTGATGATTTAACTGATCCGGCTCCTGCAACGACTTTTGCTCACTTAGATGCAACTACTGTTTTAGATCGTAAAATTGCAGAGCTTGGTATATATCCAGCTATTGATCCATTAGATTCAACATCAAGAATCCTTGACCCAAGAGTGATAGGTGATAGACATTATAATGTTGCAAGATCAGTTCAGGTAACCTTACAAAAATATAATGAATTACAAGATATTATTGCTATTCTTGGTATGGATGAATTATCAGATGAAGATAAAATGGTCGTTAGTAGAGCTAGAAAACTTCAAAAGTTTATGTCTCAACCTTTCTTCGTTGCAGAACAGTTTACTGGCGTTGAGGGAAGATATGTTAGTTTAGAAGATTCAATATCAGGTTTTGAGGCTATTGTAAATGGTGAAATGGATGAGTATCCAGAAAATGCTTTCTCATATGTTGGTACTATTGATGAAGTAATAGAAAAGGCTAAAAAATAATGCAAAACTCATTTCAGATTGATGTAATTACACCGATAGAAAATATAAATATAGGAACTTCTGAGTATTTGAGGGCCCCAAATTTGGATGGTCTTTTTGGTGTGCAAGCTAAACACGTGAGTTCTATTATATCTATAGGTTCAGGAGATATAAAGATATCTCAAAATGGCAATGAAACCTTTTATAGTACTTCTGGTGGTTATGCTGATATTAAACCTGAAGGTGTAATATTAATACTTGAAACTTTTGAAAAAAAATAATTTAACTAAATGGAGATAAAAAGATGAAAAAAATAGGTATGTTTTGGGGTAGTTCCTCAGACAACACAAAAACTGCTGCTGAATTTATTTCTGAATATCTAGAAATGAATGATGTAGAAATTGAATCATTTGATATTGCTGAAATTGGAACTGATAAAATTTTAGAATTTGATAATATTATTATTGGTTGCCCTACTTGGAATATTGGTGAATTACAAGAAGATTGGGATGCAATCTTTGCTGATTATGAAAAACTTGATTTTTCAGGCAAAACAGCTGCTTTTTTTGGCTGTGGAGATCAAGTAGGTTATCCTGATAATTTTTTAGATGCACTTGGTATACTTGGAAAACCATTTGTTGCTAATGGTGGCTCATTAATTGGTAAATGTAGTAGAGATGATTATGAATTTAGAGAATCAGTAGGGTTAGAGGGTGATATGTTGTTAGGTTTAGGTTTAGACTATGACAATGAAGATGAAAAGTGCGAAGATCAAATGATCATGTGGTTAGAAAGTATTATGGGTGAGTTTAAATAAGCTTTAATGCTCTATTTATAGCGTTATTTAAATCTAAGTTATCTTTATTATAATTAATGAGATAATTTTTTAAGTTTTCAACCCAATCATAATTCAAGTGGTGGTTATTTTGATATAACTCAAATCTTAATAACCACTCATTTGGAAAATCTACATCAAGCTTCTTTATTAAATTTTCCGCTTCAATTTCTTTATTAAAAAACATATTATACAATTCACAAATTTCTTTGTCTATAGAATTAATGCTGATATCATTTAACTCAGTTATTTTAATTACATCTTCTTTTAAATGATTTTGAAATTTTTTAGAATCATTATTTTTAAATGACATAGTTTTTTCAAACTCTAAAAGTATATCTGTAAGACTAGAAAAGTTTTCAGCTACAAATAATTGTGGCTGTTGCTCAGTAATATCATAATTAAAATTAATGCAGTCTATTGTTAAAGGTATTTTTTTTACATTTGGGCTCAAACAGTTTTGACTTTCACCTACTGAAGATAGAAGACCTGCACCATAAATTTTTGGATTATTAATTTTTCCAATCAAGCCATATTCTACTGTCCACCAATGTAGTCGTGATAAAAGAGTGGCTTCACTTGGTGTGGTTTGAGATTTTTTTGCTTCCACTAATTCTTCTTCAGCAATTATAATATCTTTTTTTGAAGCATTTTTATCTTCTTTTATATCTGAAAGTTTCCTTATTGCAAAATATATATTTTCATCTTCTTTAGAAAAAACTGCTTTAGATGCAATTTTTCCATATAATTTTAAATAATTTGAATATTCTTCATTTATAATTATTGGGCTGTGACCAGCCGATTCATGCACTATATCAGGTGCAGGTGTATATGTAAGATGTTGTCTTGAGCGCATATCACAAGCAATAGGAAGAATTCCTAAAGCTTGAAATTCCATAAAAGCCCATGGAGGTATAAAACCTCTAACTGGAACAGCTCCCCAACCTATAATTGACATTTTCTCATTCATAAGTTCTATTGATGGTATTTTATCAAATGTTATACCTGTTTTATTTAAGCCATCATAGTATGAGGAATGAGCATGTTTTTTAAAAAAAGGAATGGAGATGTTCATGATAAATTGCCAAACACGATGATCAATAATAGTATATCTTTCATATTCTTGGTCTACGATGTATTGCTTTAAATGTTTGGGTATATTATTTAAATTCATAGGATATTAATTTAATCAAATTGGTTTTATTTATATAATAAAAATCATATTTTTTACATATTGATAAGGTTGCATAAAAAATACACAAAATGATACGTTCATACATATCTTATGTTATAGTAATTTTAATTTCTATAATCTTTAATATTATACCTAGAACATTAAGTTTGTTATTGGGTAAGTTTTTAGGTCTAGTTATATACTATATCTTTCCTGTAAGAAAAAAAGTTGCAATTAAAAATATAAAAGACAATTTTTCCAACTTAGATTCAACAAAGTATAATAATTTATTGAAAAATACATATGCACATTTTGGTATGGTTTTATCTGATTTTATGAGACAAAATTTTTTAAATAAACAAAAAATAAATGATTTAGTTAATATAAATGCTAAAACATTGGAAATTCTTAATAAAAATAAAGGTTCTATTATTATGACTGGCCATATTGGTAACTGGGAGTATTTTCTACCAATTTTAGGTTTAAATCATATAAAATTTGCTGTAGTAACTCAAAAAATTAAAAATTCATATTTAAATAAATTTTTTACATCATTAAGAAGTTTTCAAAATGTAAAAATAATACCAAGAAATGATGGTAAAGAAAAAATGTTTGATGCAATGAATCAAAATTATCATTTGGGTTTGGCGTCCGATCAAAATGCAGGATCAAAAGGTACTATGGTACCATTTTTAAATACTAAAATATCTATACCAAAAGGTGCTGCCATATTTCATATTAAAACAAAAAAACCAATATTAGTTGGATTTTGCACAATGAATAAAGATAATAAATATGATTTTAATATTGAGGAATTAAAATTTAATCATAAAATTAAATCTAGAAGCGAATTGATTAATGATATAAATTCTCAATTTACATCAATTCTTGGAAAGTTTATTAGAAAATATCCTGACCAATATTTTTGGTTTCATAAAATGAAAGATAAAAGTGAGTACTAGTGATTATTACTAAAGATAAAATTAAACATGCAAAAAATCAGCTTGATAAAGGTAATATTATAATTTATGAAACTGATACCTTATATGGATTAGGTGCAGATGCAACAAATTCAAATGCAATTAAAAAGATAAATGATTTAAAAAAAAGGCAAACACCATTATCAATAATGGTAAAATCTTTAGATGATATAAGTCAATATGGTATTGTAAATGAAGCACATAAAAATTTAATTAGACAAATTTTGCCTGGGTGTTTTACAATATTATTGGATTCAAAAAAATCAAATCTTTCACCTTTTGTTCAACAAAATTCTCAAAAAATTGGGATAAGAATACCTAATAATACTTTTTGTTTAAAATTATTAAATGAGTTTAAAAAGCCAATAATTACAACAAGTGTAAACTTACATGGTCAAGATGCTATAAATAATATTGATGAAATTGATAAAATATTTGTTAATATTCCTGCATATACAGGAAACATAAATCTTAATTCAAAAGGATCTACAATATTAGATTTAAGTGAAGATAGAATAATTATAGTTAGACAGGGTGATGGGCAAATAAGTTGAATACATTTTTAAGAATATTAAAATTTACAACTTCATATAGAAGTTTAATGATAGCTTCAATATTTTCTTCAATTGTATATGTTGTTTTAAATTCTTTGTCTATTTGGCTTATTGGCACTATGCTTGGAAATATTATGAGTGGAGACCCCTCAAGTATTCAAAGTCCATCAAATTTAAATGAACAGTTAAATTTTCTTATTCAAAATCTAATTGGAAAAGGGACGCAATTAGAGCAAATTAAGAGATTATGTATCATGCTGGGTGTAATCTTTTTATCAAAAAATATTTTATTTTACATTAGTAATTTAATTATGGCGTACGTACAAAATAATGTAATTACTAAAATTAGAATCAAGCTATTTCAACATATTAGTACTTTGTCACTATCATTTTTTAATAATAATAAAACTGCTGAATTAAGTTCTATTTTGATAAGGGATATAGCTGGCATGAGAGTTGCTTTTTCACAAAGTTTGCAAAAAATTATTATTGAACCTATTAGTGTTATTTCATTTTTATTTTTACTCTTTATAATCAATTTCAAGTTTACAATTTTAGTTATAATTATTATTCCTTTATCTGGATTTTTCAGTTACAAAGTTGGTCAGAGTATTAGGCGTAAATCTAAAAGATCAAGTGTTCAAAGTGCAGGGATATTGAATATAATTAAAGAAACTCTAAGCAATATTAAAATTGTTAAAATTTTTAATTTAGAAAATGAAGAGAATGAAAAGTTTGTAAAAGAAAATAATAAATATTTTAATTTAATTTTTAAACAGTCAAGATTATCTAATTTATTAACACCTATTAATGAAACTATAGGTTTAATAGTAGGTGTCTTGCTCATTTGGTTTGGTGGTATCAGTGTATTGCAACAAGGAGCTATGAGCTCTGAAGATTTCATTAAATTTATATTATTATTATTTGCAATGTTGCAACCAATTAGAAAACTTGCAAATGTTAATGTTTTGTTTCAAAATGGAATTGCTGCTGCAGAAAGAGTATTTTCAGTTTTTGATAATAATGATAAAATTCCAGAGTCAAAAAATGCTTTTAAGATTAACTCTTTTAAAAATTCTATAAATTTTAAAGATGTTAACTTCAAATATGAGGGACAAGATAGTTTAATTTTAGATAATATAAATTTAGAAATATTCAAAGGTCAAACAGTGGCTATTGTTGGTAAAAGTGGTGCAGGTAAAACTACACTTACAGATTTATTACCAAGATTTTATGATCCAATAAGTGGCAACATTTTTATAGATAAAATTAATCTTAAAGATTTAAACTTGAAAAATCTTAGAGATTTATATGGTATAGTTACACAAAATGTAATTTTATTTAATGACACTATTAAAAATAATATCATTCATGGTAATAAAAATGCCTCTGAAAATGATGTTAATAAAGCAGTTAAATCAGCAAATATACAAGATTTAGTAGAGAAGCTTGATAATGGATTGAATACATATATTGGAGAGAATGGAGTAAAACTATCTGGAGGCGAAAAACAAAGATTGTCAATTGCTCGAGCGTTGATAAAAAATCCAGATATATTAATTCTAGATGAGGCAACAGCTTCATTAGATTCAGAATCAGAAAAAATGGTACATTCTGCTATTGATAATATCATTAAAAATAGAACAGTTATAATAATTGCTCATAGATTATCTACTATCATTAATGCAGATAAAATATTGGTAATGAATGATGGTAAAATTGTTGAATCTGGTTCGCATAATGAGTTGTTAAAAAATAATGGATATTATAAAAAATTATATGACATTCAATATGATGAAAAGTAGTATTCTTATAATTGCAAATGGTCCATCTACTTTAGATAGTCAGTTTGGGGATATAATTGATACATTTGATAACGTTGCTAGAATTAATAATTTTAAAACATCTAATTTTGAGAATTGCATTGGATCAAAGACAACTATTTGGTTTAATGGTGCAAATAAGAAATTAACCCCTAGACCTCAATTTGAAGGTAAAATTGTTGTGTTTGTACCATATGAGATATTAAATAAAAAAGAAAAGTATGTTATTGAAAGAACTCCTAAAAGATTAAAATTAAGTCCTGATAGATATGATTTAATTTCTAAAGAAAAAATGAAAAGTTATGAGAATATTGCTAATGTTAAAAGACCAACAACAGGATTGAGTTCAATTATGTGGTCATTAGAAAATTATGAAAAAATATTTATTCATGGATTTGACTTTTTTTTAACAGGAAAAGAGCATTATTATGATTCTAATTTTAAAAAAAAGATTGCGAATTTAAGGATTGTTGGAACTGCTAACAAACATGATAATATTGGTGAGAGAGATTTTGTAAAATCATTGTTAAAGCAAAATCGCTTGATAAAGTTATCTGATTATATTAACAAAGGAAAATAAATGAATGTTGGAATTATTTTAGCAGCTGGTTCATCTTTAAGGTTTGATAAAGAAAAACAGAAACAATTTCAAGTTTTTCAAAATAAAATGCTTTTAGAGTATCCGATTGAAACATTCTTAGATCATCCAAATATAGACAAAGTTATTTTAGTAGTTTCAAGGGATAATTTTGATTTTTGTAGTAAAATGTTTAAATCTTGTAAAGTAATAGAAGGTGGTTTAACAAGACAAAAATCATCATATTTAGCATTACAAGCATGCCCTACTAATACAATAAATGTTCTAATTCATGATGCGGCCAGACCTTTTGTTGAAAAAGGTTTAATAACTAAATCTTTAGATCAATTAAAAACTAATGTTGCGGTGTGTCCTGGGTTACCTTTGGCAGATACAATTGCATCAGTAAGTAATAATAAAGTTTCTAAAATTATAGATAGAGAAAAAGTGTACAGATTACAAACTCCACAGTCTTTTAATTTTAAAATTTTATCTAAATGTCATGATATGATTGATGAATCTGTTACTGATGATATTAGTATTGTTCTTCATTTTGGGTATGTTCCAAAAATTATTAAAGGAAGTGATAAGAATATGAAAATTACTTATAAATCAGATTTAAAAATAATAAAGTCATTAATATGAAAGAAAAAGTTATAGTTGTAATACCTGCTAGAGGTGGCAGTAAGGGTGTGCCTAAGAAAAATATTAAGTCATTTTTGGGTAAGCCCTTAGTGCAACATAGTATAGATTATGCTAAACAATCTCATTATGTTAAAGAAATCATTGTAACTACTGATGACAAAAAAATTAAAAATTTATCTAAAGAATTAAATGTTAGTGTAATTGATAGGCCAGAATCACTTTCAGGTGACAAAGCAACTACAGAAAGCGCAATTGAACATGTTATAGAATCTAAAAATATTCAAGATGAATCAATTATAGTTTTATTACAGCCTACAAGTCCAATTCGTCCAAAAAAATCACTTGATAAAATTTTAGAAAAATTTTTCAAAGAAAATTTTGACTCTTTGTTAACATTAAGCCCTATTCACCCATTAACATGGAAAATTAATGATAAACCTAAGTGTATGTATGATTATCTTAACAGACCTAGACGGCAAGATTTTCAGGATAAAGATTTAATTTATGACGAAAATGGTTCTGTTTATGTTTTTAAAGTTAAAATATTTAATAAATCTATAAATAGGTTAGGTGGTAATATAGGATTTTATATATTTGATGAAGAGTATGGAAAGCAAATAGATACTCCACTTGATTTTAAAGTTCTAGAAGCAATTGGTAATTATTTAAATGAGGCAGATGATGAATAAAATTAAAAATATAAAACTAGTCGTAACTGATATAGATGGAGTTTGGACAGATGCAAAAATGCATTATACAAATGATGGTGATTTTATGAAATCATTTAGCACATACGATGGTATGGCAGTTCAAATATTAAGAGAAAAAGGATTAGAAACAGTTATTATTACTAGTGAAAATTCAAAAATTGTTCTTGAAAGAGCAAAAAAATTAAAAATTAAAAATATAGTACTTAATGAAAAAAATAAGTTAAAAAAATTAAAAGAGATTTGTGCTAGTAAAAAAATATCTTTAAGAGAAGTTGCGTATATTGGAGATGATTTAAATGATGTTGAAGTACTAGAAAATGTTGGATTTTCAGCATTATCAAATAATAGTCCAATAAAAGATAAAGTTAATGTTGATTATGTTACAGTTAGAAAAGGTGGAGATGGAGCTTTCAGAGAATTTGCAGATTTGATTATTAAAGAAAAATAAATGTTAATATTTCTAATCTATTTTATTTTATCTCCATTAATTTATTTCTTTTTAGTTATAGTATCTATTTTTAATAAGAAAATTAGAACTGTTTTATTTAATAAAAGCAAAACACTTTATAGAAAAAAATTCAATACAAATAAGAAGAAATTAGTAATACATGCAGCTTCTGCTGGTGAGTATGAGCAAATAAAGCCTTTACTAAGAAAGATTGATCATGATTTATATTTTGTAATTGTTACTTGTATGTCTCCAACAATTTATGAAGATTTATCTAAAAATAGAGATATAGATTTTTATTGTTATCATCCTGTTGATTTTCCATGGAATCCTAAAAAGTTTTTTTCAACAATTATGCCTTCTATATACATAACGACTAGGCATGATATATGGCCCATGCATTTGTATTATGCAAAAAAAATGAATATTAAGACATTTTTAATAAATGCCAATCTATATGAAAAATCTTTGCGTTTAAAATGGCTTTCAAAAAGCTTCACAAAATTTATTTATAGTCAGTTTGACAAAGTAATTGTTCCTTCAAACTTAATTAAAAAATTATTTAATGATTTAGTAGATAATGATAAAATATTGTTAATTGATGATACTAGATATGAACAAGTTTTACATAGAAAGGAAACATCAGAAGGTATTAGCATATTTGAAAATATTAAAAACCACAATAATATTATTTTTGGTAGTATATCTGAAAAAGATTTATTCCTTTTTAATAATAAGGACATTAATAGTATAGTTTCATATCCAGGATTTATTATTATCGTTCCTCACGAAATAGATAATGATTTGATAAAAAAAATAGAATCTATGTTTAAATATACTGTTAGATTTTCAGATATTAAAGATTATAGTAAAATTAAAAAATCCAGAGATTCTTCAACAGCAATTATTGTTGATAAAGTAGGGATTTTACCAGAATTATATAAATATTCAAAAATTGCATACGTTGGAGGTGGTTTTGGAAAAGGTGTTCATAATACTTTTGAACCTTTAGTTTATAATAATATTGTTTGTTATGGTCCAAACATTGACTTATTAAATGAGGCAAAAGAAATGCATAAAAGTGGATTTGGCTATATCATTAAAAATTATTCTAGTTTATCAAAAATCGTTACTAATCAGTTTAATTTGAACTTAACATCTAATAGTAGTGTTTTATCAAATAAGAAAAAAACTGAAGAAATTAACTTATTTATTAATAGTAAAAAGCAATCATCAGAAAGTATATATGAGGTCATTAAAAAATATAGTTAGAATTGTATTTTTCGTTTCATTTTTTAATTTAATTTTATCAAGCTCAGATGGAATTCAATTTATTTACGATGTTGAAATTAAAGGTATATCTATAGTTACTGGAAATGTAGGTAAATGTACACTTAATATTGATAAAGATGAAGATAACACATACAGTATGAATATTGTGACTAAAACTACTAATC
Organism: uncultured bacterium; assembly: GCA_964646655.1. Lineage (GTDB taxonomy): Bacteria > Fidelibacterota > Marinisomatia > SCGC-AAA003-L08 > D37C17 > TMED6. Next base: position 13,794 of record CAZYFB010000009.1, on the reverse strand, counting down.
TAGCTAAATTGTTATACCCATATATTGATGAAATTAATATTAGAACAGATAGTTTGTACTCACTTTTATTTTTTAGTCAAAAGTTAAAGCCTTCAAACAAAATTATTAATGTTCAAGTAGATACGGTCAATAAAGAAATTATAAGAAATAATAAAATACAGGACTTTTATTCTGATAGTTTATATTCTCCATTTTCAATAATCCCATTATTGAGAAACCAAAATTTAAATATAAATGATCAGTTTAGTTTTGATTTATTAAGTTCAAAAAGGATTAAAAAAATAATTTTGAATGTTTTTGAATCCAAACCTATATCTGTCCCATATGGTAAATTTCAATGTGTGAGTTTAAAACCTATTTCTAGTGACTTTAAAATAAAAAATAATGGCGAAATTGAAATTTGGTATTCTAATGATCAGGAAAAACTTCCATTAAAAATTAAATTAAATTCTAACATAGGTACATTTATAATGAAATTAACAAAAGTAAATAATGTCTGATAAATTATTTGTTCTATATAACCCTATTAGTGGTAATAATAAAGCTTTAAAAATTTTACCTAAAGTCAAATCTTATCTTAATAATAATAATATAGATTTTGATATTATTAAGTCAAAATATAAAGGACATATTAAGGAAATATTAAAAACTCAAGATTTCTCTAATTATTTTTCATGTTGTATCATTGGAGGTGATGGAAGTTTTCATGAAGCAATAAATGGTTATATGAATCGTAAAGATAAAGAAAGTATAACTTTATCATTAGTGCCTGCAGGTTCGGGTAATAGTCTAGCAAGAGATTTAAATATTCTAGATTATAAATTAGCTTTAAAAAACATTCTTAAAAGACAGACTAAATCTATTGATATAGCAAAAATATCATATAATAATCAAATTTTATACAGTTTTAATATTGTTGGATGGGGTATGGTCGGTTCAGTTGGCAAAAAAGCTGAAAAATACAGGTGGTTAGGTGGTAGCAGGTATACAATTTTAAGTCTTTTAGAAATTGTTTTTAAAAAAACCTATGATGCTAATATTACTATTTATGATTGCAACGATCAAAAGTCTTCATTTAATGGTAAGTTTATGTTTATTATGGTATGCAATACTATTCATACGGGTAAAGGGATGAAAATAGCACCAAAAGCAATACTTGACGATGGTTTTTTTGATTTAGTTTTAATCGAAGATGCACCAAGACTAAAGCTGTTAAATTTGATGTCAAAATTATTTTCAGGTAAACATATTTTAGATCAACTTGTACAATATAAAAAAATTAAAAAAATTGTATTGGAAACAAGTAATTCTGATGAATTAAATATTGATGGTGAATTAAAAGGGCATTCACCTTTTGAGTTAGAAGTAAATAAAAAAGCTATAAAAATAATAAATTGATTGCCTATTAATTGTTATTTATACTATATTAAACGTGCAAAACGTGCAAAAATATAGGAATCTAAATGAAATATGTAAATTTATTATTTTTAATGTTGACATTATGTTTAACTAATTCAAAAGCCAGTGTCGACCAAGTTTTTGGTAATTTTCAAAACAATCAAAATGTATCAGGTGATACCATTCCATCTGAATTTATTGATTTATTATATTTAAAATTACTAACTCAACCATATGATCAAAGTAACATTCAGCCAGAATATACTTATCAGCATAAAATAATACTTACAAAAACAAATAAATCAGATATAGATAAGTTTAGTGTGTATTGGATTGAAATGATAAGCGGAAATAATTATTCAAATTCTATACCGTGGCAATCAAATTTTCAAGATCAAATATTATATTTATTAAACGATAACTGGTTTATAAATGAAATCATTCCACATATATCTAATGATAGTTTTGATCAAAAAATTTATATTTTTAAAAGAATAAATAGAAAATAAAGGTTAATATGAAAATGAAATTAAATATATATATATTATTGTTATTTATTGTTATTTCAAATTTATTGATTGCTGGTTGTGGTGGATGTCAAATAAATAATGATTTAAGTGAAAAAACTAGTTCAAGTACTTTTATAGATACTGTACCGAATGATGGAAAAATTGATGGTTTTGTGATAGCGTCATGTAATAAATGTAACTTAGGAAATATATCTGATAGAAAATGTAGTATGGGTATAAAAGTAAATAATGAAATATTTTCAGTCTATGGATATAGTCAAAATCATGATGCTGCACATAAGATTGATGGTATTTGTAATGCCCTTAGAGTAGCTTATGTTTCAGGAAAAATTAGCTATAAAACATTATATCCTGATACATTTGAATTAATAAGTAAACCAAATTAGTTAAAATGATTGACAAAATAATTAAAATCGATGATATTGAAGGCAAGGTTTATGAATTAGAAAACTGGAAGCCTAGTAATGCTAATCAAGTAAAAAAATATTTTACTGAAAAAGCAAATGAAATCAAACAAGATTACCAAAAACTTCTAAATGATTTTAATATTAATAAAATAATTTTTGACTCAAAGATGAATTTTAAACCCATAATTGGCAAGACATATCATTTATATGAAAATAAAACAGGTCAAAAATTTATGTCATTGATTTCACCATCAGAGTGGAAAAAAAATGAAGATCTATTTTTTTTAGGAAGCTATAAACAAGATACGAATCAGAAATGGATTGAAGTTAATTCTTGAATATTTTTAAATACGATAAAAAAACTCGTATATATCTTTTTTTATTTTTAAATTTAAAATAGAGAGAGAAAAAAAATGTTTAAGTTAAGTAAAAAAGTTGAATACGCTTTAATATCTATTAGCCATATTAAAACATCTAATATTGATAAGCCAATATCTGTTAGACAAATTTCTAGCAAGTACAATATTCCTAACGAATTGCTAGCAAAAATTTTACAAACTTTATCAAGAGTCCAAATTTTAGAATCAATCAAAGGACCTAAAGGTGGCTACAAACTTAAGTCTACTTTTAAAGACTTATCATTGGTAGAGTTTATTGAAATTTTAGAAGGACCATTTGGGATAGCTGACTGCATGATTGATACAAAATGTAGTCAATTACTTAACTGTAACATTATAAATCCAATGGATAAAATAAATTCTAAAATATATAAAGTATTTAGTGATATAAAACTAACACAATTAACATAGGTATAAGCATGAACAAAGAAAAAGACAATTTTTTTAATGAACAAATTGAACTAACTGAAAATGCAGTTAAAAGAATTAAAGCCATATTAAGCGGCGAAAATAAACCAGATCATGGATTAAGAGTTTCAGTAGTTGGTGGTGGTTGTTCTGGTATGAGTTACAATTTATCATTTGATAACAATATTGGTGAATTTGATAAAATCTTTGAAATAAAAGGTGTTAAAATCTTCTGTGACCTTAAAAGTTGGTTATATGTTAAAGGTACCACTATTGATTTTTCAGATGATTTACTTAGTGGTGGATTTAAAATTGAAAATCCAAATGCTGAACGTACTTGTGGATGTGGAACTAGTTTTTCGGTATAGATATGCAAACAAAAAAAGAAAAAGATGATTTAATTTTAAATGAAGCCATAAATAGAAAATATGAGTATGGTTTCACTACAAATATAGAACAAGAAACTTTACCACCAGGTCTTAATGAAAATGTAATTAAAATAATTTCAAGTAAAAAAGATGAACCTGAATGGTTGCTTGATTGGAGACTTAAAGCCTATAGAAGATGGAAAAAAATGAAAAATCCAAAATGGGCTGAGCTTTCTATACCTGAAATAGACTATAACGCTATTAGTTATTTCTCTGCTCCTAAAAAAAAGGAATATAAAAGTTTAGATGAAGTGGATCCAGAATTATTGAGAACATATGAAAAACTTGGAATTCCAATTCATGAACAAAAAATGCTTGCTGGTGTTGCAGTAGATGCAGTATTTGATAGTGTTTCAATTGCTACCACATTTAAAGAAGATTTAGCAAAGGCTGGAGTTATATTTTGTTCATTTTCAGAAGCAGTAAAAACATATCCTGAATTAGTAAGAAAATATCTTGGTAGTGTTGTTCCAATTGCAGATAATTATTTTGCCGCCTTAAATTCTGCTGTTTTTAGTGATGGTTCTTTTGTTTATATACCTAAAGGTGTTACATGTCCCATGGAATTATCAACTTATTTTAGGATTAATGCATTAAACACGGGACAATTTGAAAGAACATTAATAATAGCAGATGATAATTCGTATGTAAGTTATTTGGAAGGATGCACAGCACCAATGCGAGATGAAAATCAACTTCATGCAGCTGTGGTAGAGTTAGTAGCTTTAGAAGAAGCTGAAATAAAGTATTCAACAGTTCAAAATTGGTATCCTGGAGATGAAAATGGTAAAGGTGGTATTTTTAATTTTGTTACCAAAAGAGGTAATTGTTTAGGAAAAAAATCTAAAATATCTTGGACTCAAATAGAAACTGGATCTGCAATTACTTGGAAATATCCAAGCTGTATTTTAAAAGGAGATGATTCTAGAGGGGAATTTTACTCAGTTGCTGTTACTACGAATAAACAACAAGCAGATACAGGCACTAAAATGATTCATTTAGGTAATAACACTAAGAGTACAATTATATCTAAGGGTATATCTGCAGGTGATAGTTGTCAATCTTATAGAGGTGAAGTTAAAATTGGTAAAAAAGCTGATAACAGTCAAAATTATTCACAGTGTGACTCAATATTAATTGGACAAAACTGTAGTGCACATACTTTTCCTTATATTGATGTACAAAATCAAACAGCCAAAATGGAACATGAAGCTACAACATCAAATATAAGTGAAGATCAATTGTTTTACTGTAATTCTAGAGGCATTTCAACTGAAGCTGCAATTTCACTTATAGTTAATGGATTTTGCAAAGAAGTATTTAAAAAATTACCAATGGAGTTTGCTATGGAAGCACAAAAACTTATGGAATTAACACTTGAAGATAGCGTAGGATAATTATGTTTAAAATAAAAAATTTATATGTATCTATTGATAATAAAAAAATCTTAAAGGATTTTAATATTGATATAAAACCTGGAGAATTACATGTTATAATGGGTCCAAATGGCTCAGGTAAAAGTACATTAACTAATACAATTGCTGGTAATGAAAATTATGAAGTCATTTCAGGAGATATTTTATATAATGAGAAATCAATCTTACCATTAGATCCAGAAGAGAGAGTAGGTGAAGGTGTTTTTGTTTCGTTTCAATATCCAACTAGTTTACCAGGTGTAAATAATATTTATTTCTTAAAAGAGGCTGTTAATTCAATTAGAAAATATAATGGTCAAGATGAAATCAGCTCCGTTGAATTTATGAAAAAAATAAAATCAAAAATATCTGATGTTGATTTTGATGAAAGTTTCATTAATCGTTCAGTAAATGATGGTTTTTCAGGTGGGGAAAAAAAGAGAAATGAAATTTTACAATTATTAATGATGGAGCCAAATATAGCAATTCTAGATGAAACAGACTCTGGTCTTGATATTGATGCGCTCAAAACTGTAGCTCAAGGCATAAATTCTTATCGAAATCCTAAGAGATCTATAATCTTGATTACACATTATCAAAGAATTTTAGATTATTTAGAACCTGATAAAATTCATATTTTAATAGATGGAACAATTGTCAAGCAAGGAGGTGTTGAACTTGTTGATATATTAGAAGAAAAAGGTTACAAATGGATTAAGAAGGAACAAGCTTAATGTTTTCAATTAGTGATATAAACAAGCAAGCTCAAGAAAAATTTAAAAAAGTTGGATATCCTAATTCTAAAAATGAATTTTGGAAATATACAAATTTAAAAAAATTTAAAAGTTTAGATTTTATAGAATCAGATAATAAAAAATTTGATATTAAGCAATCATTTGGATTTAATCTGGATATTCCATGTATTACAATTTATAATGGTAAAATAATATCTTATCCTAAAAATAAAAATTGCTCACTTCTTTCTGATAAATTAAAGAATTGTAATAACCTTTTTTTTGATTCTTTATTAACTCATAATAGAGATGATATAGAAAATAATCCATTCTTAATTTTAAATAATGCTAACTTTGAAAATGGTATTTATATTGATTTAGATAAAAGCTTTGGTGAAGTTCAAATTAGAATGATATCAGATAGTAAAACTCAGGACTATTCATCAGCATACAATAAAATTATAATTAACTCGGAAAAAGGTTCTAATTCAAATATATATCTTCATTATTTATGTTTAGATAATAAGGCTAAGTACTATAAAAATAGTTCTATAGATCTTAATGTTAAAGAAAGCTCAAGTATTTCATTATTTAATGTATTTAATGAATCAAGTAATTCATATTCTATGAATAATATCACAATTAATCAAGAATCATACTCTAATATTAATTTTAAATCTTTTTATATAAATTCAGGTTTTACAAGAACAAATATAATCAATAACTTAAATAAGCCTGAAGCATATAGTTCATTAGATGGATTGTTTCTAGCAAAAGAAAATGAATTTATTGACAACAACATAATTGTTAATCATAATTCTAAGCATACTTTTAGTAAGGTTTTATATAAAGGCATACTAGATGATAATTCAAATGCAATTTTTAATGGTTTGGTTAATGTTCCTAAAGATTCAAATCAAATAGACTCAGATCAGAAAAACCATAATATCTTATTATCTGAAACTGCTAAAATCAATTCAAATCCTAAACTGAAAATATCATGTGATGATGTTAAGTGTGCACATGGCTCCACAATTGGAAATTTAGATAAAGATGCTTTATTTTACTTAAGATCAAGAGGTATTGATTTAGAAAAATCAAAACAAATTTTGTTAAAAAGCTTTATTAATGAAGTTATAGATGATATTAAAAGTTCTAAATACAAAAAATATATCAATGAACAGGTTGAAAGTTTTTTTAATGAATAATTTGACATTAGAAGAGATTAAAGAAAATTTTCAATTATTTGAAAATCAACTTGATAAATTTGAATATTTAATTGAGCTTGGAAAAAATAATGTTGGTTTAGATTCTTATAATAAAATAGAAAAAAATTTAATTATTGGATGTGCTTCAAGATCTTGGGTTATTTGTAATAAAGAAAATCAATCATTTTATATTAAAATTGACTCTGAGGCACATATTGTAAGAGGTTTGTTGTCAATTTTGCAAATCACTATTAATGGAAAAAGTAAAAATGATATATCTACTATTGATGGAAAAAAAGTTTTAACTAAGGTTGGTTTAGGCAATACCATAACTAGTCAAAGAATGAATGGTTTTTTAAGCGCGCTAGATAAAGTTAAAGAGATTGTTAAATATTATGACTGATGTAAACAATGAATTAATTAAAGTAAGTAGAGATTGTGATGCAATTTTAATTCCCGGAGGTGAAAAAGTTGTGTTAGTTGAAGGAACTCATATTAGAATCACACAAGCTCTAGGTGGAGATTATACTGTTTATGTTAATGGCAATCTTTTGAAAGTTTCTGGTAAAGACAGCGATGCAATAGGTATCAAAAGCAAATCTATAGATACTAAAACTGAATCTATTAAGAATGCAGAAGATTTAAATGAACAGCATGTATGGGATGTGTTAAAAACATGTTATGATCCTGAAATACCAGTTAATATTGTTGATTTAGGACTTATTTATGATATGAAAATAACTAAGAATTTAGATGAAATAGTTATAGGTATTAAAATGACATTAACTGCACCAGGTTGCGGTATGGGACCTGTTATTGCTCAGGATGTAGAGGATAAATTAAATGGAATATCTTCCGTAAAAAAAGTTAATGTTGAACTTGTATGGGAACCAGCTTGGAATCAAACAATGATGACAGATGCAGCTAGATTAGAATTAGGGATGTTATAATAATGAACATTAAAAATCAGTTTCCAATTTTTAGTAAAAATAAAAATTTTTTATACTTAGATAGTGCATCTACTACACTTAAACATAAATTTTGTATATCTAAATTAAATGAATATAATACTGAGTATTCTGCAAATATTCATAGATCAATATATCCCATAGCTGAAAAAGCAACAAATGAGTTTGAATTATCAAGAAAGAAAGTAGCTAAATTTATCAATTCTAATTTGAATGAGGTTATTTTTACAAAAAATACAACTGAAGGAATAAATTTAGTTGCTTATAGTTGGGGGTTATCAAATTTAACAAAAGATGATATTGTACTTATTACTAGAATGGAACATCATAGCAATATTATACCTTGGCAATTTGTATCAAAAAAGACAGGGTGTAAGTTAAAATATATACCACTCAATGAAGATGGTTCTTTAAATATGGTAGCATTTGAAAAAATGTTAACAAAAAATGTTAAATTGCTTTCCATCATACATCAATCAAATGTTTTAGGAGTTGTAAATCCAATTGAAAAGATGATAAAAAAAGCCAAAAAAAATAACACTAAAATTTTAATTGATGCTGCTCAAAGTATATCTCATATAAAAATTGATGTCAAACTTTTAGACTGTGATTTTTTAGTTTTCTCAGGTCATAAGATGTTTGGACCTACAGGTGTAGGTGTATTGTATGGAAAAATAGATATTTTAGATAATATGGAACCTTTTTTATTCGGTGGTCAAATGATTGATATTGTCAAAGATCAAGAATCAACTTGGAATAATGTTCCAATGAAATTTGAAGCAGGAACACCTAATATTGCTGAAGTTATAGCTTTAGGAGAATGTGTTGATTTTATTTCAAATTTAGGATTTTCTTCGATAAATCAACATCTAGAAAAGTTGACTAGTAATTATTTAAGCTTATTATCTAAATATGATAATATAAATATTTATGGTAAAAACTTAGAAAGAGGACCAGTATTAAGTTTCAATTTTAACAATATACATTCTTATGATTTTTGTCAAATTATGGGACAGCATAACGTTTCTTTAAGGTCCGGAAATCATTGTGCCCAGCCATTATTAAACCATTTTAATACAAATTCTTCAACTAGAATTAGTTTTCATATTTATAATGAAATAAATGAAATTAATATTTTTGAAGATAAACTAAAAAAAACTCTTAGTCTTTTAGGTTAATTTTTTTAGAAATTAAAATTGAACATATTCCAAATGTTAAATTTTTAGAATATAAAGTTTCGAATGATTTTTTGTTTATTTTATTTTTCAATTCAGTTAAACTAAAAAAATTATTTACAGATTCAGGTAAATAATCAAAAATTTTCTCACCTGTTAATACTTTTCCAATTACAGGAATTATTTTATTAAAATAAAAAGAAAATAAAGTTTGAAATATACTGTTCTTTGGTCGGCAGAATTCTAAAATAGCTAATTTACCATCAGGTTTAAGAATTCTATTTATTTCATTTATAGCTTGTTCATAATTATTAAAGTTTCTAATACCAAAAGAAATAGTGACTATATCAAATGAGCTGTCTTCAAATGGCAACTTTTCAGCATATCCATGAACATATTCAATATCATTTAGATTTTTTGTTTTTGACTTGTTTCTAGCGATTTTAAGCATATTTTGGGAGCAGTCAAATCCAGTGCCGTTGATTGATTGATTTTTTTTGCAAATTTGAATAATCACATCACCCGTTCCTGTAGCAATATCAAGAACATCTAAATTATTCTTAAGATTTAACTTACTGATAAATCTATTACGCCAATATTGATCTATAAAAAAAGTAGTTAAACGATTGAAAAAATCATATTTGAAAGAAATATTATCAAACATTTTTTCTACAAATTTCTTTTTATCTTTACCTATATGTTTATACTTATTATCCATGGATTTAAATTAATTAAAAATGTAAATAAATTGACATAAATTTAGAATATAAAATTAAAATAAATATGTTCAATTATAAAGATTTAAATACAATTAAAGAAAAATGTAGGTATATATTAAATTCATTTAGCGATTCAATAAATGATACTCAAAAGATTATTTCAGTTACCATTGATATAAATGGTGAAAGAAATAAACTTATAAATGAAATTAATCCTTTTATAAAACCATATTTCTTTCAAAGTCAGAAAGTGTTTTTATATGGATTGATTGATGAATATAATTTTATTTTTAATACAAATGAAGATTATAAATCAAAAAAAAATCATATGCTTGATATTATTTCAAGTTCATTTTTTATTAATTCAGAAATAAATAACAAAACGTATTTATTTGGTGGTTTAAACTTTGATTTAAATAATAAAAATTATAATATTTGGAAAAATACACCGGTAGCTAATTTTGTTTTGCCTAGATATATTATTAATGAAGATAAATTAATAATTAATTTCTATAATAATTCTAATTTATCAAAAACAGAATCATTTAATATTTTAAATCAATACATAAATGACTTAGATTGTATTTTCAAATTAAAAAAAGAAGATTATAATAAATCTAATTTAATTGATATTAAGGATTTAATTACTAAATCAAATTATCATGAAAAATTGAATATGACAATTCGTAATCTAAAATTCAAATCTTCAGAATTGAGTAAAGTTATCCATTCTAGAATGAAAAAAGTATCATTTACAAAAAATGTACCACTTTTAAGAATTTTTAAAAATTTAATTTTTAAAAATAAACAAAGTATGACTTTTTTATATACAATTAGTAAAGAGGTATCTACCATTGGCTCATCTCCTGAATTAATTTTATCTAAATCATCCAATGTAATTAAATCAGAATCTATTGCAGGAAGTAATTTTAGCAGAGAAAGAGATGATTTTAAGAGTGATTCAAAAGAAGTTTATGAGCAAAAGATAGTTACAGATTATATATTGGATTTTTTTAATAAAAATTCTATTAATGTTAAATATAATTCCATACCAAGTATTAAAAAATCATCAAAAATTGAACACTTATGTACTTCATTTAGTGCCACCCTTAAAAATAAAAAAAATATTTTAGATTTACTTTCTGAAATTCATCCCACTCCTGCTATTGGAGGATACCCTAAACAAAAAGCTATTGATAATATAAGAAATTTTAAAGAAAATAGGGGATGGTATGGTGGTCCTATAGGTTGGATTGATAACAGCTTAGATGGAAGGTTTTATTTAAACATTAGATCAGGTATGAGCTTGGAGAATGATTTATATTTATTTTCTGGAAGTGGCATAACAGAAAAATCAATTGCAAAAAATGAATGGGAAGAAACTGAGCATAAATTTAAATTAATGATAGACTCACTATGAAAGAAATAAACGACAACAGTAAAAAGAATTATATATTTTCTTCTTTAATTATATCTTATTTTTCTAATCTTGGGGTTAGGTATGCTTTTTTGAGTCCTGGTTCACGTAACACACCATTAAGTCAAGCATTACTAAATGATGGAAATATAAAAACTTATAGTATTATTGATGAAAGAAGCTCAGCTTTTGTAGCTTTAGGAAAAACAAAATCTGACAAATATAAACGCCCGGTTATAATTGTTACTACTTCTGGTACAGCAGTAGCGAATCTATTACCTGGAATTGTAGAATCATATATGTCTGATCATCCAATGATTGTTATTACAGCAGATAGGCCCAAAAGATTAGTAGATAAAGGTGAAAATCAAACTATTTACCAAAAAAAAATATTTGGTAGATACACACAATTTTTTGATGCTAGCTCTTTTATAAAAAATACACAAGAGCATTATGAAAATTATAAAAATGATAAAGACAAACTATGGTTATTCATATGCAATATTTTTAGCACAAGCCAAATTGGTCCTTATGATTTATCAAATGGAGAATTTTCTCCTACTCCCGTTCATTTAAACATCCCTTTTGATGAACCTCTTTATCAAAAATCAGATAAATTTTTATATAATACTTATAAACCTTTGCCAATTAAAAATAGGTATTTATCTACATCTTATGATTATCCTTTTATATATACAAATTCTGATAGTATGGGTTACCAAAATAAAAGAATATTGATTATATGTACGGACCTTTGTGACTCAGTAATTATAAAAGCATCAGAAAAATATCATGTACCTATTTTTATGGAATGTAGAAGCGCTAGATTCAATAATAAATCTAAAAATATAATCTCAAGTTATGATGCCATACTTAAAAACAGCAATATAAAGCCAGATTTAATATTAAGGTTTGGATCTAGACCTATATCAAAAAAATTAAATGAGTTTATAAATAGAAATAAACAAAAAACCTATTTAATCCAAGGAAATGATGGAAAAAAATATGTAGATGGTTGGGTAAGTTCTAAATTAATTAAGCAATATTTAAATATGAATAAAAAGACCATTGATAAATCTTGGTGTGATGAGCTGATTCAGATGCAAGAGATGGTAGAGGAGAACATTCAATCATTTTTTAAAAATCCCAAATATCATGAGGGATATATCATTAACACTATAATATCAACATTGCCTAAAAATTCAAATTTAATGGTTGGTAATTCTTCACCAATTAGAGATTTAGATTCATTCACATTCAATTTAGATAAAAAAATTAATATTTACTCAAATAGAGGGGCAAGTGGTATAGATGGTTTGATATCTACAGCAATAGGAGTATCAATTAACAATAAATCATTTAATGCTCTTATTATTGGCGACGTAAGTTTCTATTATGATTTAACAGCATTAAATATTGCTAATAATATTCCATTGAGCTTAACAATTTTTGTTATGAATAATCAAGGTGGTCATATATTTGATCGTTTAGATGGATTGAAAAATCAAAGTAAATCAAATTATGAAAAATATTGGTTAACTCCTGTCAATTTAGACATAAAGAGTATAGCAAAAGCTTTTAATTGTCATTATCATAAAATTGATTTGAATCAGTATAAAAAGATTGATAAAATTATTAATAAAGTAAATATAAAAGATAAGAAGATTAATATAGTTGAAATTATGGTTGATTCAGAAAAACATCATTTAGATAACAAAGAAATAGAAGATAGAATCAAGCAATTATTCATCTAATCGTATAGTTTTTCACCTTCTGAATTTGCAATTATTGCTGTTCCAATACTATCACTAGTAACATTAACCATTGTTCTTAACATATCAAGTGGTCTATCTACCGCTAGCATAGCTCCAATGATGATAGCAACATCTTCATTATTAAATCCAACAGCTTGAGTTACAATAAAAATCATAACTAAACCTGCACTTGGAATACCAGCAGCACCAATGGATGCAAGAAGTGCAGTTATAACTACTATAAATTGTTGCGAAAGTGTTAATTCTACTCCAAGTACTTGACTAATAAATATAACACCTGCACATTCATATAGGGCCGTTCCATCCATATTTATTGTTGCGCCCATAGGTAGAACAAATCCTGATACTTCTTTTGACGCTTTAACATTTTCATTAACACACTTAATAGTCACTGGAAGAGTCGCACTAGATGATGAAGTTGAAAAAGCAGTTGCCATAGCTGAAGCCATAGCTCTAAAATGTATAATTGGATTAATTCTTGTAGTTATGAAAAATATGATTGGTAGAACAAAAAAAAGATGGATTGATAGCCCAAATGCAATAGTAAGCATATATTTACCAACAGAATAAAATAGGTTCAAATCTGAAACTGATACAGTCTTAACCATAAGACCAAAAACACCAATAGGAGAGAGTTTTATTATCATTTGAGTAAGATACATTACAGCATTAAATAAGGCAGTAAAAAAGTTCGTTAAAGTTTCTTTATTATCTTTAGGAAGCATAGTAATTGAAATACCCAACAGAATGGTAAAGAATATAATGCTTAGTATATCACCATTAGCTGCAGCTGAAATAGGATTCTCTGGAATCA